>NZ_CACVSS010000097.1:0-7082 GCF_902756765.1 uncultured Succinivibrio sp.
CATGATCAGGCAGTTCTGCAGACTTAATTACCAAAATCCCGGGGATAAATCCTATCAGCAGAAACTCTTTGTAGATAACGGCAGAAATCTTGCTGTTGCAGGTGATGACTACAAAGAATTCCGTGGAAAAATAATGGGAGAATTCCCTGTCATCAGTATTTCCTTTAAGACTGTTGAGGGAACCTGTTTTCAGCAGGCAGTATCTCAGCTTATATATAAGGTTGGACTGCTTTATAATGAGTTTGATTTTTTAACAAAAAGTTCTAAACAAACCTCAGGTGCTATTCAAAGCTATATCGATAATCTTACTTTCTGTGAGACACAGAAAAACAAGCTTTATGAAACTCAGAATTTAACCAAAGCAATATCAATTCTGGGTACTGCAATTCCCCAGATTGCCTCCATGCTTTACAAGGAGTATGGACGTAAGGTTATAGTTATTATTGATGAATATGATGTTCCTCTGCAGAAAGCTGTTATCGCAAAAGAACCTTACTATGATGACATGCTCAGTATCATCCGAACCAGAGTGTGTTTACCGATGCCAATAACTTCACAACCTTCGGTATGAACGATGAGCCTTATACTGGTTTCTTTGGGTTCACAGAAGAAGAAACAAGAAAACTCCTTGAGGACTGCGGACTTTCTGAAAAGGAAAGTGAAGTTAAGAAATGGTACGACGGCTACAGATTTGGCAACAAGCATATCTTCTGCCCATGGAGCTTAATCAGCTACTGCTATGCTGCGACACAGAAGGATAACACTGTTCCTCAGCCATTCTGGGTAAACACCAGTGGAAACGACCTCATCACCATGTTCACTGACAACAGTATGGAATCTCACAATGCAGAGAATATAGATAAACTGCAAAAACTGATGGAAGGAGAGAATGTTGATATCAGTTTAATGGAATTTACTACCTATCCTGATCTCAGAGTTGGCGTTAGCTTTGATGTTTTTATGACACTGATGCTGCATACAGGATATGTAACCTTTGCTGAAGGTTCAGATACAAGCGATAAAGTGACTGTAAGAATTCCAAATCAGGAAGTTTTGTACTGTTTTAACAAGAAGAGAGAGCTTCTTTTTGGAGAGAATAATCCATACTGGTACAATCAGGCTTTAAAGCTAGTTGATTTACTCATGGAAAATAATACTGATGAAGCTCAGATGCTAATCAGCACCATGCTAAAAGAGTTTTTGAGTATCAGAAATACAGGCCATGAACTCTATTACCATGGTTTCATGACAGGTATTCTGGGACTTGCTGCAGCAACTAAGAATTTTAAGTATCACGAGGAAATTGAAACAGGAACCGGCTTTTCAGATATTATTATTGATAACTTTGATTCGGAAATTGCCTGTATTTTGGAGCTTAAAAAGGTTGAACAGCTTGAAGACTGCTATGATGCTGCTGATGACGCTACAAAGCAGATAATCCAAAAAGACTATGCCGCAAAATTTATATCAAGACGATATAAGAAAGTCTACGGAATAGGTATTGGATTTGCTCAAAAGAGCTGCAAGATTGCTTCCTTAGGAAATATGTCAAAATCGTAGGTTAATCTTTCTTTTACCTTTGAGAGATACCTTCAATTATTTTGGAAAGCTATTGATTTTCAGATCAGATGCTTTCCCCTGTTTCCAGCCTTGAATCTTTAATTCTACTTTCAATATTCATTTTTCTTTTATCAGGGCTTGCTTTTTTTCGGATCTAAGGAAAAAAAATTGTTGGATCAGAGTATTTGAGATAAAAGATAGAGTTAAAAAAAATTTAGTCTTTTGATAAAGATGTTTCGACCCCAAAAAAACATAACTAAAACAAAAGACGCATATGCATACTACAATTCTATCTTCAAATCTTCAAAGTAAATCCTGATCATGTAATTGCCGCTACCTTTGCTCCAAGCTTTTGAAGGAGATTTCCTGATAGTACCTTCATATTTTGAAATTATTTATTTAACATTTTGAAAATAATACTTTTTGAACTAATCAAATAAGCCAGATTGGCACAATATAGTTTTCTCGATCTATCGCAGATAAATCTGTTTTTGTGCAGATTACAGCACCTTTTGATCTTTTTACAGAGGATCTATCGAGTAAACTGAAGTTTTTAATTATTTCAGAGCCTGGATTTGACGATTTTTTTATTTCAATTGGATTTAGCAGACCATCATGTTCCAAAACGATATCAATTTCTTTAAAATCCTTGTCTCGATAATAGTACATATAAGGTTCAATGCCATTATTAAGATAAGTCTTTCTTATTTCTGATACGACGTAATTCTCCAGAATAGCGCCATTCATTGCTCCATTTGCAAGAGTTGCAGCGTTACTCCATTTTGTAAGATAACAGACTAAACCTGTATCATAAAAATATAATTTTGGTGTTTTTACCAGTCTTTTCAACAAATTATTTGAGTAAGAATGTAAGTAGAATATTATTCCCAGAGTTTCCAGAATTGATAGCCACGACTTAACCTGTTTTTGATCAAGATCAGCATCTCTAGCTATATCTGCTACATTAAGCATTTGACTGCATCTTGCAGCAACTGAGGTTAAAAAGTTATAAAACTTAAGAGAATCTATAGTGGTAGATAACTCCTTTATATCTCTTTCAAGATATGTTGAAAGATAGCTGCTGTAAAAAATCTGACTGTTAGAGGTAACTCCATTTGCAACTGCAGGCATAGAGCCACGAAAAATTCTTTGATAAATCTCTTCTGTATCAGCGTGTTTTCTTTCAGAAATTCTTGTTGTTAAAGAATCCAGATCTATTCTGAAAGGTTCAACTTTTTCTCCGCAGATTTCTCCCTGTGATAAAGAAGTCATAGATAAAACTGCAACTCTTCCTGCCAGCGATTCCTGTACGCCGTGCATGAGTTTAAAAATCTGAGAGCCTGTAAGCCAGAAATCCCCTGCTCTATGATTCTTATCTACGTGAATTTTTATATAGGTAAATAATTCAGGAGCATACTGAACTTCGTCTATTAGAATCGGTGGCTTATGAAGCTGAAGAAAAAGTTCTGGGTCGTTTTTTGCCAGATTTCTATCGGACAAGTCATCTAATGTAACGTAGTTTCTTGAGGTTCCTTCCATCATTTTGAGAAGAAGAGTTGTCTTTCCTACCTGTCTTGGTCCTGTAACCAGTACCACAGGATATTCCTGACTAACTTCTCGTATAACTTTTTCTAGAGTTCTTTCTATATAATTCATGATTATTATATTCTTCGGCTAAAATGTATTCTTATATCAATTTTAGCCGAAATTTTTATAAAGGCAAACTCATTAGAGTGTAGATGTATTAAAGTATAAATTTCTTGAAATTAAGACTATGAGGGACTTTTGATTGTTGAAGCGCTGAATGGATAAGGTCCTATCTATAAAGGTAATCCGTGATGAGTTTTTATCTTTGGGCTGACGAGCTAGTGATTGCAGATTAACTATGATCCTGACTGCTTATGTTTTGAGATATTTTAAGAATCTGTTTAAATAACAATAAATTGATCTATAATAAAGACGAAGGGCAGAGAATACTCTCCACCCTTCATCTTTTACGGTTTTACCATACCGGAGCACACCAGAACAGTAAGACCGTTAATATTAGAAAGAAAAGAAACAGCTTCATTTTTGAAGTTCCTTATCTTTGGTTAATATTACAGCTCTACTGCTTAGAGTCACCGCTAATGACTCTAAGTGAGTAGAGCCACCTACGGTTAAACCGCATTTCCATTTTATCATTCTGTTTTATTTTATTCTTTTATCTTTTTGGTTTTTAAGAAAATTGTATAAGTAATGATGCATAATTTTTCAAGTTTTTTAATAAATCCTTGAGAATGCACTTCGGTTTTAATTTTGTTATTACATCTTTCTCTCCTATTTTTCTGCAGAATACATACCTCTGTCTAATATATTGATTACTTTGAAGTATCTCTAACATTCAGATAATACTTTAATGCTATGCTTGTACCAAACAGAACAACAATCAAACAAACATTCGGATCTTATATTGAAAAAGTTAAGCGTATTAATCGTTGCTATAACCTGTATTTTTACCTTATCAGGCTGCGTTGCTGATTACGCCTCAGTCGATGACGAAAAATTCGCTAAGACCTTTAAAATCAAAGATCCAAACACCTCTCAGATATATATCTACAGACCTAAGCATTACTTTGGTTCCTGGATGAAGAAAAGAGTCTGGGTTGACGGCAAGTTTGCTGCCGACCTGACTAATGAAACCTTCTTTGTGGCTATAGTAAAACCTGGGCAGCATATTGTTTCTACACGATCTGAATTTGGCAATAATCACATTACCTTTAACACCAAGCCTGGCCGTAATTACTATGTAAAGCAGAATATCAAGTACGGTGTTTTTGCTCCCGGTTCAGGAATTCGTCTTATGAGTTATAAGGTTGCTATGAAGGATATCCTGAATCTTGATCTGGTGGAAGGCTTTGAAGATGATGAGAAGGATATAGATAAAAAAGACTTTAATGAGTTAAAAAGTGAGCTTTACTCTCAGAATAAGTAATTCATTTTTCTTTGATTCTGCCCTGCTTTATTCAGCTTTCTTTATCTGCTTTACCTGTAACTGAAATAAAGATTTGACGATTAGACCTTTATTTGCCCATAGGTCAGTCTTTGTTACAAAATAAAAATCCAGAGTCCTTTTAACTAGATCTCTGGATTCTGTCAGTATTTATTAAACAAATACTATTGTTTTATTAGTGGATTCTATCGCCGTTTACAGCACCTGAATCAACACCTAACAGGAATACCTCAGTTCCGCCTGGACCTGCGGCAGTCACCATACCCTCAGATAAACCAAACTTCATCTGACGAGGTTTGAGGTTTGCAACCAGCACTACCTGACGACCAACTAAGGAGTTAACATCCTTATAGGCAGCCTTGATTCCAGCAAATACCTGTCTGGTCTCAAAACCAATATCAACCTTAAGTTTTAGCAGTTTCTTAGCCTCAGGCACTTCCTCGGCACTTACAATTGTACCTACGCGAAGGTCAATCTTTGCAAAATCATCAATGGTGATTTCTGGTGCTAAAGGCTCGATTCTGCCCTCTTCACCCTTTTCATCAGCTTTTTTCTGTGGTTTTGAGGCACCAGCTGCTTCCTTTAAATCTTCCTTTGAATTCTCAATCATTGCATCAATTGTTGCCTTCTCAATACGGCTGAATAAAGGCTTGAACTTGTTGATGGTGTGAGAGGTCAGAGGCTTCTCAACAGTTGCAAAATCAAGTGTGGTATTCAGGAATTCAGCTGCGTTTGCTGCAACCTCAGGTAAAACCGGCTGCAGATAGGTAATCAGAGCTTTGAACAGGTTAATACCGTCAGAACATACTCTCTGCAGCTTGTCATCCTGTCCTTCCTCCTTGGCAATAACCCATGGAGCCATTGAATCAATGTATCTGTTGGCATCATCAGCTAAAGTCATGATTGCTCTTATGGCATCAGCATAGTTACGGCTCTCGTATCCCTTGATAACCTCATCCTTGATTGCAGCAATCTTGGAGATGATCTCCTCATTGTATGGAGCATCTGAAAGTTTGCCGTCAAATCTCTTGGTAATAAAGCCCGCGGTTCTTGAAGCAAGATTTACAACCTTGCCTACGATATCTGAGTTTACCTTGGCCATGAAGTCATCCAGTGACAGGTCAATATCAACAGCAGATGAGTTCATCTTTGATGCAAAGTAGTAACGCAGAGTCTCTGGCTTTAAGTACTTCAGGAAGGTCTTGGCCTTGATAAAGGTGCCCTTTGATTTTGACATCTTGGCACCGTTTACGGTTACATAGCCATGAACATAAATATGGTCTGGCAGACGTAAATCAGCTGCATATAGAGTTGCAGGCCAGAATAAGGAGTGGAAGTACAGAATATCCTTACCGATAAAGTGTACCATCTCAACAGAAGAATCCTTCTTGATGAAATCCTCAAAATTCATGCCGTTCTTTGAGCACAGATTCTTCAGAGAGGCAAAGTAGCCTACAGGAGCATCCATCCATACGTAGAAGTACTTGTCATCTGCTCCCGGAATCTTAAAGCCGAAATAAGGTGCATCACGGGAAATATCCCACTGCTTCAAGCCCTGAGAGAACCACTCTTCAAGCTTGTTGGCCATTTCTTTCTGAATTACACCGGAATTTCTGATGAAATCATGCAGGAAATCCTTTGCCTTAGGTAAATCAAAGAAATAGTGAACAGATTCCTTGAGTTCTGGCTTGGCACCGGATACAGTTGAATAAGCATCCTTCAGCTCCGTTGGGTCATAGGTGGCACCGCAGACTTCGCAGTTGTCACCATACTGATCCTTAGCTCCGCATCTTGGACAGGTTCCCTTAACAAATCTGTCTGGCAGGAACATATTCTTCTGAGGATCAAATAACTGAGAGATTTTCTTGGTTACGATGTAGCCTTTCTCAAATGCTTTCTTGTACATATAGGACATCATTTCCTCGTTTTCAGGAGAATGAGTCTTATAGTAGTTGTCATAGGCGACTAAAAAGCCCTTTAAGTCCTCATCATGATCCTTGGTGGTCATTTCAATCATCTGCTCAGGGGTAATACCAAGCTGACCTGCCTTAATCATTACAGGGCTGCCATGACAGTCATCACCGCAGACATAGGCAACCTTATTACCGATTGCTCTGTTGAATCTTACAAAGATATCTGACTGGATGTGCTCAAGCATATGACCAAGATGAATTGGTCCATTTGCATATGGAAGTGCGTTAGTAACCAGGATTGTTTTTTGAGTCATGTTTTCCTCAGTTATTTTCTTTTTGAATTTTATGAATAATTGGCGAGTATTTTACTACAAAGGCAGAGATAACTGGTGCTTATTTGGGGATTAAAAGGTCGAATTTGAAGTTAACAGATTATGTACGAAAAATCCATCGTCATTTTGGGCGATGGACTTAGCGAATGGAATACTGATTCTATTTTTTGTGAACTGGATTTATCCCCTGTGCAGGCATGCGGCTGTTCATAGGAAACTGAGATGAGGAAACCTTCATGGCCAGTTTTAACTTGGCACAGTCCTCTGCATCAGGCTTTGCAGTCAGAT
>NZ_CACVSS010000098.1:0-7011 GCF_902756765.1 uncultured Succinivibrio sp.
TGATGGGATAACCTGAATACCCAGCATCCAACGCCATGCAGACTCGTCTGGAGCAATGTTAGCAATAACATAGTTAGAGAAGAATGCAATCAGAATACCGAATACGATGTTGAACTGGAACAGACCGGTTAATTTACCTCTATCACCTGCAGGTGAGATTTCTGAAATGAATAGAGGGGCTGCAATGGTTGAAATACCAATTCCTAGACCACCGATGAAACGGAAGATAAAGAATGATGATACGTTCCATGCAACAGCAGAACCGATAGCGCCTACCAAGAATAGAACACCGTTGAAGATAAGGGTCTTTTTTCTACCATATTTAGCCGTAGGAATACTACCGAAAATAGAACCTAGAACGGTTCCCCATAGTGCAGCAGAAATTGCTAGACCATGCATGGAGCCAGAAAGCGACCATAACTGCTGAATTTTGCTTTCAGCACCTGAAATAACTACGGTATCAAAACCGAATAAGAAACCTGCGAGAGCTGAAGTTATAGCCCACAGTAAAAGTTTTTTGTTCATTTAAATTTTTCCTTTGTCCTTACGTCCGCGCTTGCGGTGCAAAAATTTGCGATAAGAATAATGCCATAACCAAATTTATAAAAAAATCATTCCTTTCACAAAAAGTTATGCAATTTTTTGCAATCACATAAAAAACTGCATAATCCTCTTAAATGTTCAGTAGTTATCTAATTGTACGAAGCTTATTATATAGAAGTTGTAAGGTAGATTTTTAAATATAACCTCTTGAAAAATAAAAATAATAATATTAAATGCACTATATTTGTCCTTAAGTGACTAATATGGTGCACAATTAAAAACGTCTTGCTGATTATTTAAATTTGCTACTGTATATAAGTTATGTATAATATGTAAAATGCAAAAAATTGCATAATGGAATTTGATACCTCTCAAAGATTAGGATTTTTTTCAACACAACAAAATTTTTCATTTATATAATCTGCGAGGTAATTTGGGGTAAAAAAATAAAACTATGGTTAATATTTCACAGATAGCTGAGCATCTTGGAATTTCACCTTCCACAGTTTCCAGAGCATTGAAAAAGCCCGATATGGTTTCTCTTGAAACCAGACACAAGGTCTTGAATGCAGCTGAAAAGATGGGCTATCTTCAGAAGTTGAGGGATGATATTACAGTTGCATCCTCAAGCAAGCTGATTGGAGTAATTGCTGCAGATCTGACCAATTCATTTTCCAATGCAATTGTTAAATCTGTTACTGACTATCTGGACTCTAAGAATTATTCGGTTATTGTCGGCTGTAACTATGAGCACAGTTCACTGGAGGCAAAGATTTTAAAGCAGTGGGCTCCTCTTAATTTACGCGGTCTGATAATCATGCCGACTGCAAAATTTAGCAAAACAGTTGCAAATGATTTTATAGATATGCCTGTTGTTCTGGTTGACAGACATATAGATGAGCTGAATTTTGACAGCGTCATCGAAGATAACATGGGCGGTGTTCAGCAGGCACTTGAGTATCTTCAGGAACTTGGCCACGAGAAAATCGCTTTTATATCTGGCTCCAAGAAGGTTTATACCTTCTCACAGAGATGTGCCGGAGTAGAACAGAGTGGAGTTAAGGCTGAAATTCATGAGATTATTGCCGACTCCTATGAAGAATTGTTTGTCGGAGCCTTTGAGCAGACAAATATTTTAATGTTGAGAGCTAAAAGCAGTCGACCAACTGCAATTGTCGGAGCAAATAACGCAATTACTTCCGGAATTCTTTATGCTCTAAACCTTAAAGGCTTCAAGATCCCTAATGATGTCTCAGTGGTTTCATATGGTGACAGTAACTGGTGTCGTTTTTATCCGACTCCTATTACTTCTGTATGTCAGCCTGTTGATGAAATGGGAAGAATGGCTGCCAGTATGGTTTTAGAGCGCATCAACGGCAGCAAAGAAAAGATTAATAACGTGTGTTTAAAATCCATGCTGCTGCGTAGGGCTTCCACTTCAAGTCCAAACGCAGACTAGTATGGATCCTTTTTAGGATATTTGATTTTCTGAACAACACATGAGGTTGGGATAAAAATTTTCGGTCTGAGAGTTTACTCATTAAAGGTAATTCTTGGCAGCATCAGTTTTTAACAGGAGATAAATGATGTTAGATTTTTCTAAATTCAAAGGTAAAAAAGTAAAGTGCGCTGGTCTTGGCGAAGTGCTGTTTGATGTATTCCCTACCGGACCAAAGATCGGTGGAGCTCCTGCAAACTTTGCTTATCACTGCAGACAGAACGGCTTAGAGTCCCTGGCAATCAGTTCTGTTGGTACTGATTCTTTAGGTTTTCAGGCTCGCAATCTTCTAGCTGCAAGATTTTTACCTGCTCTTCTGATTGAAAATACAAAGGAAACAGGTGCTGTAAATGTTGATTTAACTGATGATGGTGTTCCTACCTATACCTTTGTTGAAGATACTGCCTATGACAATATACCTCTTACTGAAACTGCTCTTGGAATTGCAAGACAGCTTGATTTAATGTGCTTCGGTTCACTGGCTCAAAGAGGAACTGTTTCTCACAAGACCATTATGGCTCTTCTAGATGCAATGCCAAAGGGTTCACTTCGTGTATTCGATGTAAATCTGCGTCGTAACTATTACTCAAGAGAGATTATTGAGGATTCTTTAAAGAGAACCGAGATTTTCAAGTGTAACGAGGACGAGCTTCCAATTCTTTGCGAGTTTGCAAGATTACAGGAAAAGACTGCAACAGCCTACTATGAGTACCTAAAGAGCCTGGGAATCTACTGCTTCATTTTCACTGAAGGAGCTTCTCAGAGTACAGTATTCTTAAATGACGAGATTTCAGTTCTTCCAACTCCTAAGGTTGAAGTTGTTGACACTGTTGGTGCAGGCGATTCCTTCACTGCAACTTTCATCAGCCGTTTGATGCAGGGCGACTCCCTGGTTCAGGCTCATGAGAAGGCAGTTAAGATTTCTGCATATGTCTGCACTCAGGCTGGAGCAATGCCTGATATGCCAGCAGAGCTGTTTGCCTAATTTCATAGAAAATTTCATACAATTCCGGGGCCTCATATCTTTATGGGGCCTTTTTTGTTTGCGTAATTTTCTATGGTTTCAGTTGCTATTTTGGGGACGTTTTATTTTTTATCTGAAATTATTTTCCAATAGCCATTATTACCACTTCCAACGTACGCAATGTTGTCCATTTCGCTTATCTTTCGTCCAACAGTTTTATAGCTGATGCCTAGTTTTTCTCCAATCTCCTTACGAGTGATTTTTGGGTTTTCACTAATCATTTTTATGATTAATTCTTTTGCCTCATCGTGAGGGACATCGTGAGGGACATCGTGAGGGACATCGTGAGGGACATTTCGCGTGTCATCAACTTCCGATTGTGCTACAGGTCCAACGGTTGCTGTAGCAATATCAGGAATAGGAACAGTTATTCTGAACACATCCCCCTCAATAAATTGTGGATCCTGTCCTGAGTATATCTTTGTATATTTATATGTGTTCCTCATACCCGAGCCGAGCTCATCTGCAAGGCCTATTTCTCTGAATACTTTTGCAATTGGCGGATTCTTCGATACTGGTTCAAAAGAGGCTGGATCTAATGCTCCATATCCGTGTGTAAGGTTACCGTTCTCGGTAACAATCTTGTCCTTTTCAATAATCAGCTTTGGAACATAAGAGCTTGAAAAATCTCTGTGTACCAGCAGGTTAGAAATGATTTCACGAAGGATATGATCTCTGGCACTAATGCTTTGAATGCCTTCTAGGTGAAAAGTATCGTTAAGATGTTTTTTTCCAAATGCCATAAGTCGGTCATAGCTTTCGATAAGATTTGTGATTACAACATCTCTATCATCGTATCTATCAGTATTTACGACCCTGAAAATTGCATCTGTCTTGTGTTGTGGCAGAATCGACATGATTGTGGAATCCTTACCAAAAAGTAGAATTCCTGCATAGGTAATACCTTCAATCTGCTCATAGTCATCTTTTAGGATTAGATTTGCACTTCTGAGCATTTCCTCATCTGACATAGAAAACCAGGGATGATTCTGATCTCTGTATCTTGTCATTCGCCTTGCTCTTTCAATCAGATCGGGGCGTAAATCTTCCATACCGAAACGAGTTACTTTATTTACGAAATAGCTACCGCTTTTTCTTGAATAAAGTCGAAATACTTCAGCAGAGTGATTGGTGATATCAATATCTGCATCTTCGTTGCGATCCCAGATCCTTCCTGAACAGCGACATACTTCATTTGATTCTGGTACGTAAATATAGAGGATCTTCTTTCCATCAACTTCGTACATGACAGGTGTAAGATACAGAGGCGGATACATTTTACTTTCATTGTTGATGGTATCAACGAATTGTTTTTTTACCTTATCAACACAATCATCATCAATTCCAATGATCTCTCCATTATTCTTGACTCCAAGGAAAATATGGCCGCCGTTTCTATTTGAGAAGGAACATACTGTATCATATACGTCCTTGTTTATAGATTTGTGGGATTCCTTAAATTCAACAGAGATGCTTTCACCTCCGTTAATCAGCTCTAAGAGAAATTTTGGAATTGTCAGATTACTCATGTTTTGCTCTGTTTTATCTGGTTGCCATTTATTTACTGTTGTAAGTGATATGTTTACAAGCTATTTATAACCCATTTGAGGTCTGTTCTGTTAAATAATCGTGCCATGTAATATTTTGTCTCTAAATATCCATGAATTAAAAAAAAACAATGCGCAGATATGATAATGAAATCATTATATTGTCTAGTCCTTTTTCTATTTGCTGATGAAGTTCTAAATTAAAAGAGGTTTAATTTCATCCACAATCAGAGTTCTTGCCATTTCTCTGACTTGTTTGTAGTAAATGAGCTTCATTGCCGTTGGATGAGTTTCCTTATATTTGTCTATGTAGCAGAACTTCTCCATATTTGAAATTTCAAGTTCTCCCTCACCATTGAAGAATTTTGAATAATGCCACATATCCGTTTTCTCAACGCACCATTCATCGCAGAAGGCAGAAAGCTTATCATCAATAATCTTATTTATTCGTTCATTGATTACCACCATGGCTTGCTTACCCTTAAAGTTTTCTGGATTAGCTTTCAACTCATTCCAAACTCCAAATAAAATTTCGCCAAGTTTGTTGTTTTTCTTTGATAGATTTTCAATATATTTATCAATTGCAGGATCGTGTATTGCTTTAAACTTTTCTGAATCCCCGTAAGCATTGATGTATTTCTGGATTAATGAAACTAGATATTCATAATTAACTTCATCTTTTGATATTAACTCTAGTTTGTAAGTTATATCTATGTCTTCAAGACTCTCAGGATCTGGACCAGTTACTCTACGCTTTAATTCTTCAATGGCACTATTATATTTGCCTATTAAAGTGTCCTGTGTTTCCTTTGTTAGGGTAAGACCGTTTACTTTGAAGATTACAAGATTATCTCCGTTATCATCAGTTTCATTCCCCGCATCATTATCTTTCTCCCATTCTTCATAGGTATTGATTGCCTTTACAGATTTATCCATCTCCTGGAATTTTTTGATGAAATTCTTTAAAAACTCATCTGAAGAACCGGAAATATCAATTGTTGCCGGAGATTCATTTATTAGCGTTAAAAGCGAAGAGTAATTATCAACAAGTTCCTGTTTAACTTTTGAATAGCTAGGAGCAATAAATGATGTTTCTCCTCCATTTGAATACAACTGAAGAGCTTCATCAATTGCGTGCTTAAAGATCGCAGGTGTTTGGAAGGTAATTACATTGCCATAGTCTTTTATTTTCTTAAATATTCTATTTGTCCTTGAGAAAGCCTGTATTAGTCCCTGTGGACTCATAGGAGGTCTATCAATAAAAATCGTGGAGAGAGGAAGAGCATCAAAACCGGTTAAAAGCCTATCTACAACAATTACTAACTCTAGTTTTGCATTTCGATTTTAACTAAAAATTGGCTAATAAATGCGGTCTCGCACCACATTTGCTGTTTAAAAATCAATTTCTTTAACTATTTAGAAACTCAGGTATATTGGAAGGTTTTAGTAGTTTCTTGAGAAATTCAGAGATTGAATCATACCATTTTCCAATGAGACCTTCGGCTAGTTTATATGCCTCCTGAGTCTTTCCTTTTACTATGTAACCTGCTTTATCGAGAGCCTCGATCAGAGAAGTGAAACATATTGAACGCCTCGATAAAAGATATGGTTCTTATTGCAGAACATGAATCTCTGAAAAGCTGACCATGACTTCTAGGATCTTCTTCATGACGTCTTATGATTTCAAGTACAGTGAATCTGATGTAAGAGATTCTGTTTAAAGCACAGATGGAATCATAGTCTCTGGCAAAGCATTCAGAGTTCAGTCCAAGGTATTGTTTTGCTGCTTTGAAGCAGCATTCAATAGCCCATCTTCTGGAGTACAGTTCAACAATCTCTTCTGCTGTCAGGTGTATATTGGAGCATAAAAGAGTAATGAACTCCCTGCGGTTGTTTCTGTTTCTGATAAACACCAGTTTAACCTGCTGTTTTGATTCGGTCTGAACTATAACTGAGCTGATAATATCTGAAGTATGATTACGCTGACCTAAGGTGGACAGAATGTACTTCAGGTTGTGTCTTACGGTTTCACCGACAAAGGCAAACTTCAGATTCTTCTTAATCATGCAGATTGAATCCAGAGATAACTCCTTTAAAGATGCAACCAGACTGTCTGAATAGAACCAGGTGTCCATAAGAACATATTCTGCCTTGATGCCTTTGTTCAGAATACCTTTACAGAGTTTGATTAGAAGCTTGGGTTTTCTCATAACGGAATTGGCTCTTCTTTTAGCTCCGGCACAACGCTTATCAATTCGCTTGTTGTGTTTTCTGATTATGCAGTCTTCTTTTCTGGAGGACATTAGCTCAGAGGCAACAGGGATATTGGTAATACCGTCAGTCCAGGTAATCAGTAGATTTGCGTAACCTTTTACTGTCTTTCCTATTACATGGTTAAA
>NZ_CACVSS010000099.1:0-6388 GCF_902756765.1 uncultured Succinivibrio sp.
GGTACTGTAGGTCTGATAATTACCCTTCGCCTTTCTGGAGTAGTTGTTAAAATCAATATATCTCTTGGACTGATTCTCATACCAGCCGGCCTTAACCTGGCCTTCTGCATAATATCCGCCCCATTCCTCTGGAGAGATACTGCCGTGAAGTCCTACAAACAGGCCCTGACTGTCTATCTTGCTGATATTCTCTGCCTTTACTTTGGTATTTCTGATACTCAGTCCTCCATGGATTCCATAGCTTACTCCATCGTCTCTGACACACTCGGCTCCCATTACTACACCGCCTGAGTAGCTTCTCATGTTATCCAGACCGTTGCTACCGCTCTGTTTGGTGTAATCTCCATATGGAATAACAAAGCCTATCAGCTTTCTGTCCTGTACCCCCTTAAGCCCTGAGTTTAAATCATAGCTGTTGGAGGCCATGAGACTGTCGCTGTTATACAGATTGTTGTATCTGGAGCTGAGCATGGTTCCCTGCATATGACGCATCATCTCTCCTTTAAGGCTGTCATAGAACCGTAGTCAAAGGCTGATGGTCCTAACTGCTTTAAGGCAGAGGTAACACTTCTTCCCTGCATGTCTGAGAAATCTAGAATGGTTATCAGCTCCTGCATATCTCCATGTGCAACCGAAGATATTCCATATAAGGCACTACCAACCTCGGCATCTGCACTGCTTTCTGCATATCTGGAGTAGGCATCGCTATCACGGTACATTTCAATTTCAGGACTGTTGGCATTATTGTTGGTAATTCTCATCTTCAGAGTTGGAGAGAATGAACCTACAGCATTGGCTGTCGAAAAGTTTTTTGTTAATGTTCCTGCTGCAACTACAGGGAACTCTGGAGAAATCTTAGCGTTATTACTGTAGAAATCACGATTTGGCCTTAATACCCAGTTTCCCTGAACTGATGCATTATTGCCAACCTTTATCTTGTCACTGGTGCTATCTGCATAGAAACCTGTTTCAAGTGTTCCTGTGGTTGAAAAATCATGTTTGATATCAGCACTGTATTTATCCTCAGAGTCCTTAATAGCAAGATATCCGCTGTTAGTAAGATCATAGGCAGCAACAGTTCCTTCAATATTTAAGGTACCTGCTGCATGATTGATTTTTAGACTTTTATAACCTGCAATTGAACCTTCCAGAGTCATGGCAAAGGAGCTGTCTCCTGAACCAGTGGATGTTCCGTCTGCATTCACTCCATAACCGAAATTCAGAGCAGTGTAGTACTGATTCTTATGAGTAGCAAATAAGTCATCATCAGCAGGATCCCATTCAGAGATAATATCTCCTTTGATGTAAGCCCCTTTCAGCACGTTAATGTTAGATACCAATGCATTATTAGCAATATAGATTGAAGCGTATCTACCTTCTAGACTGCCTGAGAGATCGAAGGAATTAACCAATGAGCCAGCCAGATTTGTAATATCTGTATCAGTACTTGCGCTTGGATCATATACTGTTGATCTTTGTGTATAAATATACGAACCACGGCTTTCCACTGTGTCACCAAGCATGTTCAGGCCAAAATCAAAGGCAACGGCCTTGCCTCCGTTTCCTGTAGCTTCAATGGTACCCTGACTGATGATGGTATTTCCTTTACCATATGACATAAGAATACCTGTACCATGGTCACCGTTTGCAGTAATTCTGGTCGAGGCTGGAATTTTAATTGTATTTCCTGAACCGTCTGCCCTTATGCCAGTACCACCTCTTCCGTCAGCTAACAGATCGGCTGCCTGGGTTACAATGTTATTTGAACCATACAGATGAAAACCAACACCTAAAGTTGCAGTATTAGGCTTTCCTACCATATATGCTGTTCCCTCAGCATTACGGGCATAGAAAGGATTGGTGTTTGTGTAATTATTTTTATTATTGGGCTCACCGCTACTATATAATGAACTTCCATAAAAATTTCGTCTGTCAATTTTATAGCCCATATCCTGAAACACAGCCATCTCAGCTTCCATCAGGGTCACGTAATTTCGCCAGTTCTGATGACTCATCATACTGTGGGCAAGTTCCAGATGAGAAAGTTCAAAACCTTTATTAGGTTCCGTTCCATTAACAGGAACACCTGGTAACGCTCCTTTTAATACTTCCTTGACATTATCACCGATAAAGTAAACACCACTTTCATCCAAAGGACCTACAATAAATGTTCCATCTATTGGATTATCAGCCGACGACAGCAGAGATAAATATTTAAGTTGTGTTGGAGCCTCGTTAGTTTTTTCTACAGCTGAAGTTCCATTTATCTTCATGAAAGACCACAGATGCGAAGCAAAGGCGGTTATATCATTTGAAACCCCTGTAGATTTAAGAGTCTCATCATATAAACTATCTTTGAACTCGTTATCGTCATCAAGATAATGATTAACCTTAAGTAAGTTAACTAGATCCTCACTATCAGGATCTTCCTTTATATCATCCCATTGGTCCTTTAGCTGCTTAAGTGTAGGAGCCTCAGATAAAATTCCCAGGGCATGAGACAGTTCATGGAAAGTTGTTGTAGTTAACTCCTGTGTTACCTCCATGGTAGGAACAGGATACAGATAAGGCATGTAGTCAATTTTGGTTGACTGATTGAGCACATATTCAGCAAGATTATTATCAAGAATCCTACCTGTGATAATACCATTCTGAAGTAAAGTATAAGTAGAATTAACGTCAACCTCAGAGCCAGCTGAGGCATTGTTATCATTACCAGCCTCATACACAAGCTGGACTGATATTGGCAGATAGGTGGTATTACTACTGTTTTTAGCAAACAGTTCTCCCCAGATGGAGGCAGCATCGACAATTGCATTTCTCTGATCTTCAGTTAAACTCCAAAGATTTCCTTCCTCATCCTGTCGAGCATAGTCATTTACGAAATTAAGAGCAAACATAGGCTTACCGAAAGTATCCACATACTTCACGGTTGCCGCCTGAGTTGAACAGCAGATAACCTCAAATACAGCTATCGCAAGCAAAGATTTCTTAAACGACATAAATGCTCATCCCCAAAACAGTTTTAATTCATTTAATCACTGAGATTCTTTTGTACTCTGATAAATTCCTTTTTCAACAGCATTAGCCTTTCTGGCTACAAGAAACGAAGTTGTGATGTTACCTGTTACATTCTGAACCGTTCCAAACATATCCAGTATTGGTTCAATACCAATCATAAGAGCAACTGCAAACTGAGGGATTCCAAAGGCTGCATATATAGAAGGCATCGCTATAATTCCCAGACCTGTTAGAGAAATCAGGAACAAAGCAAAAAAGAAACTCGCAATAAACTCAAAATTGATATCCAGCCCTGCTCCCTTAGCTAGCATGATGGACACAATAGCTACATAGTAAGCGGTACCATCCATATTAAGCTGCATTCCTACGGGAACACAGAATTTTGTAAATTTCTCCTCCATTCCCAGCTTTGTCAAACAGAACTTCATAGTTGAAGGAATACAGGCAATAGAATCACATAAAGAAAACGGAATTGGAATGAATTTAAAAGCTTTTCTGATAAATGGAATAGGAGACATTCTCCCAACTATAACCACAAGCATTCCAGAAATAAGAATAGAAAGTAAGCATCCTACAGCTGCTGCAATTATTATTTTGACAAAAGGAAGGACTGATTCAAGACCGGTATACAAGGTAACCTTCATCATAGAAACCATGGCCAGAAGTGGTATAAAAGGAATAATCCAACCAATTACTTCCTCAAAAAAACGTGTAAAGAACGCAATTCCATCTTTTGCCCATGTAGCCCATGGTCCCGCTTTAACCAGAAGAATTCCGAAAACAAAAGCCATAAACAGCATCTGGAGAATATTATTGGTATAGAATGGAGTAACAAGATCGTTAGGCACTATATTTACAATCATGTCTCTTATGCTTACTCCCTGATTGGGCAGATCTGAATCTTTACCAACCCATTGGGCAATGACATCAATCTGTCCTAAGAGATGTCCAACCGCAAGACCTAAAGCCACATAAAATGCCAGCTTAGGAAGAGAAATCAGCATCAGCTTTATACCGATTTTTCCAAGTGCGGCTGTATCTGAGATATTACAAATACCAGACAGAATAGAAAAAAAGATCAGGGGGGCTGAAACCAGAACTAGCGCATGCAGTAGTATAGTTTGAATCGGATTGAGAAGATTCTGCTCTATCCAGGTAAGATAAACAGGATCAGATACGGTTTCTCTTAGTACCATTCCAAGGAGCAAACCGCTAAAAACGCCCAAAAGCATAATTTTGGTCTGCCCCAAAGATGGACTATGAACTCTTATAGTTACAACATTAAGGTCATTTTTTCTGCTTACTGTAATCTTTGATTTATAGGAATTTATAATTGATAGGCTAGCAAAATCATCATCGTTTTCGTTCAGACAGTTTTCATCAAATTTTTCAAAAGGCAGGTATACGTCACCTGGAGCAGATAAAACAACATCGATAGCTCCAAAGGTCTTTATGACTGAAAGAGTTACGTTCTGTTCCGTACCTTTTTTTGCTAACTTCAAAAGCTGCATGAAGTTTTCTTCAACCAGAAGCTGAGCGGTATAGAGTTCCTGTTTATTAAGCTTCTTCTCTTTTAAAACAGTCGTAAGCCATTCTATGTTTTCGTAATAACTGTTTTTGTTCAGAACTCGTTCGTATTTTGCCATTCTTAATCCTGAAATCTAATTAGTTTAGTCAACTTTTACAGTTCAACAGTAACTGATAAAGGGTATAAAAAGAGGTGTTATAACGCATTTCTAAGCAGTACTTTTGTTAATGTTGAACTGCAATACTTGATTTATAAATTGTTTTATCCTGTCTGAAAAAAGTACGTAAATATAAAAAGACAGTATCATAAAAAAATGTCTTATTCTAAGTATAGAAAAGCGATATCTTTTATTATTAATAAGCTCTACATATCATGATAAAAATCACAATAAAAATATAAAGTTAAATAAAAGATTATGAGTGTTATTAACCATCAAAAATCTTGTCAGAATCCTGAATTTACTAATTATTTCTCAAAAAGAAAGCCTGTAAAAAATTACAGGCTTTCAATCTATCATAAGAGGTAAATCTGTCTTAAAAGATTTTATATCTGCTACGGCAAACCAGCTTTCACAGCTTAAAAATACTTCTAATTCTGAAATGTTTTTTTATCTGTGCATCTGTATTGCATGCTGTCTTCTGCTGTAACCACCCAGCAATACAGTCTGTTACTGAAAGTGTGTTTTCAGGTTCTACAACATGCAGCATTCTCCTAACTAATTCTTTGCCAGGCCCTGCAGGATCTGATTTGCATTCTTAATCTGATCACTTGCACCGCTTACAAAGCTGTTATACTGGCCCATAAAGTCCTGCAGCTTAACCATCTGAGTCTGATTGTCGGAGTTGCAGTTCTCGGCAGCATGCTGAATGCCGGAGGTAATTGCACGAACCTGCTCAGCTGACTTAGGACCAATCCATCTGTCTGTATTAAGACCTAAGCCTTTTGCTTCATCCAAGTACTTCACTAAAATTCCCATTCTTGCATGCTTATCTTTATCCTCATCCTTGGTATATGCACCAAGATCAGCATTCATTCTGTCTAACAGATTATTGATTGACTTTGCTTTATCATTCTGAGCCTTCATATCAGAAATCTTCATTTCTGCTTCTTTCTTCTTGGTGGCACCAACCTCTAACATAACCATAGCCGCCATCATCTGGATGGACATGCCTTCGAACTCGGTACCCTTGATTGCGTTAATGCTTGAAGTTGAAATTGCTGATACTGACATAACCGTTTCCTCATTACTGATAGAATCTTTTGTAGAAATCTGACTTCTAATTTATAAACCAGATTCTTTCGTTTAACATCTGACTTAAGTATAAAACAATAAATTTTCAAAAAGATGTAACTACTTTTAGATATATGGCATATTTTGTTAAAAGTTGGAATACATGTCACATATTCGCCTTCTTTTCGACTACATTATAGAGATATAAATTAAATAAGTTTATTTCATTTTAAAACATAAAAAACAGCTTTTAAAACTAGATTCATCATCGCACTGAGAGGTATACGCGTGATTGAATTTGGTAAATATTTATAATGCTTAACACCTTAGGTATGATAATTAATACTTTTAATCGGAATAATAATCATCATGAACGGTGATTGAAAAGAAAGATCTGTTTTGCAGGACAGCATTCCATTCTGTCCTGTTTTTTTTATCAGAACTTCAGTCCAGCCTTGATACCAACGTTGTAGATATCTGCATTCTTATGATGCTCATAACCAAAGCTTAGTGAGGCAAAGGTTCGGTATTTCCTGTTCTCAAGGGTCATCTCAGACTGACAGAAGATACTGTTTCTACCTGCACCTTTGGTATAGGACTCAAAGCTG
>NZ_CACVSS010000100.1:0-5950 GCF_902756765.1 uncultured Succinivibrio sp.
TTTACTATTGTTGCCCTGGGAGTCATAAAAGGTGTTGAGCGTTTTACCAAGCCTTTGATGATTGTGCTGATTCTGCTGTTGTTCTTTATGGCCTGCCGATCCTTTACCTTAGATGGATTTTCAGAGGGAATCAAGTTCTATCTGAAACCAGACTTTGAGAAGTTTGAGAACAATATTGGTGAGGCAATCTGGGCTGCAATGGGGCAGGCTTTCTTTACCTTATCTGTTGGTTTCGGTGCAATTGCAATTTTTGGTAGCTATATGTCAGAACGTCACAAGATTCTGAATGAGGCCGTATTTATTGCAACCTTTGATACTATCATTGCCTTATTATCTGGTTTCGTAATCTTTCCTGCTTGTTTTACCTACGGCATTAATCCGGATGCAGGACCTAATCTGCTGTTCATAACCATGACAGTCGTTTTCTCAAATATGACCTTTGGAACCATTTGGGGAAGTCTGTTCTTCCTGTTCATGCTGATTGCAGCTGTTTCAACCATGATTGCCGTGTTTGAAAGCTCTATTGCTGGCTGCATAGAACTGTTCAAATGGAGCAGAATCAAAGCTGTGGTTATCAACTTTGTAGTGATTATCGCCTTAAGCTTACTGCCAATGCTTGGCTTCAATGTTTTATCAGATGTCCATATTATTGGTTCCAATACCGGTATTCTTGATTTCTTTGACTTCCTGGTCTCTAACAATATTCTTCCTATCGGTTCAATTGTGTTTGTGCTGTTCATCTGCTCCAAGAGTGGCATGCAGTGGAAGAGATACATTGACCAGTGCAATGTCGGTAAAGGCTTTTCAATGCCAACAGCATTGTATTTCTACTATAAATATATTCTGACAACCATGGTTATCATTGTGCTGGCCGTTGGTTACTATAAGATTTTTGGAAGAGCATAATAGAAAAATTTTTAGATTTAGGATAATCGAATGAACGAGAAAAGAGAACAGTTTAAAACCAGACTTGGTTTTATTTTGATTGCAGCAGGATGTGCTGTCGGTATTGGTAATGTCTGGAGATTCCCTTATATTACAGGTCAGTATGGTGGAGCTATTTTTGTATTGATTTATCTATTCTTCCTTTTGGCAATGGGTATTCCTCTTTTAACTGTTGAACTTGCAATAGGTAGAGCCTCAAGATCTTCAATAGCAAAATGCTATGAAAAACTAGAGGAGCCTGGTACTAAATGGCATGTAAATAAATGGTGGCAGCTTGCTGGTAACTATATTCTGATGTCTTTCTACGGAATTATTACCGGATGGATGCTTTACTATTTCCTGAAGTTTGCTTTCGGTACCGTTGAGTCAAATCTGCCAAAGGATGTTGCTCTTGAGGGGTTCGTTTCACTGCTGGCAGATCCGGTTACTCTATACATGTGTATGGCTGCAGTTGTTGCTTTCTCATTTATGATTGTGGCTTTAGGTCTGGTTAAAGGTGTTGAGAGATATACCAAGCCTTTAATGATGATGCTGATTATTCTTCTTGTATTCATGGCTGTTCGCTCCTGCACCATGTCAGGTTTTGCTGATGGTATTTCTTTCTACTTAAAACCTGATTTATCCAAACTTGAGAATAATTTTGGTGAAGCTATATGGGCTGCAATGGGACAGGCTTTCTTTACTTTATCTACAGGTATGGGCGGTATAGCAATATTCGGTAGCTACATGTCAAACCGTCACTGCCTGTTAAACGAGGCCTTATTTATCGCAGGACTTGATACTGCAATTGCTCTTTTATCTGGCTTTGTTATCTTCCCAGCTTGTTTTACTTACGGGATCAATCCTGATGCTGGTCCTAATCTGCTGTTTGTTTCCATGACAACAGTCTTTTCAAATATGTACCTGGGATCAATGTGGGGAACTCTGTTCTTCCTGTTTATGCTGATTGCGGCTGTGTCAACACTGATTGCAGTGTTTGAGAATATTATTGCTGCAAACTTAGAAATGTTTAACGTTAGAAGAAAGAAGGCAGTTCTGGTTAACTTTTTAGTTATTCTGCTATTAGCTATTCTCCCTGTATTAGGTTTCAATGTTCTTTCAAATGTTTCAATCCTAGGAAACGGCACTGGTATTACAGATTTCTGTGACTTCCTGATTTCATCAAATGTACTGCCTATTGGTTCTTTAGTATTTGTTCTGTTCATTACCTCAAAGCGTGGTATGAAATGGGAGAAATATATTAAAGAGTGTAATACCGGTATCGGCTACAAAATTTCAGAGAAACTGTTTGTTTACTACAGATATATTCTAACAACTGCTATTGCCGTGATTCTGTTTATAGGATATTTAAAGGTATTTAACATTAATCTATTCTAATTGTTGAATTTTCTATAAATTGCGACAAGTTTTTCTTAAAAACCGGCTCTAACTTTGTATAATGATACAGTTACTGTACAAAGTTAAGCTGGTTTTTTTATGAAATTATCAAATATAGTAAAATCCCTACTTCTAGGAACCTCTTTCTGTTTCCTTGCTGCTAATTTCAACTGTTCATATGCTGCTCAGACTAATAGCAGTAAATCTGCTCAGACTCAGAAGAAAGTAAATAAATCTAATTCAAGCAAAAAAAATAATACTGCAAAAAATTCAAAAAGTTCAAAAGCAACTAACACCAAGAAAACCAGTAAATCCTCTAGACCAAACGCACAGAAAAAGTCTCCAGCTAAGAGTAATAAAAACTATTTTAAGGAACCTATTCAAAGAAAAGAGATTAGACAGACCTATGTTGCACCTGTAGTTGATCTGACTGCAGAGAATCCTTTGCTTGCAACTACCCCTAAGCTCATCAACCAGCGAAAGTATTTTCAGGATGCAGAAGCTGCGGCAAAGAAAGGTGATACTGCTGAGGCCTTAAGAATCAAGAAGAACCATCTAGAGGATTATCCTCTGGCTATATGGATTGATTACTGGAATCTGACCAATAACATGGATGTTTCAAAATATCCTAAGGTCGTTGAGTTTATCAGAAGTGATGATCATAAGGAATTAAGTCAGATTCTTAAAAACAAATACATAGATTTTCTGGCTAGACACGGAAACTATAAGCAGGTGTCAGTGCTTATAGGAAAGAAGAAGCCATTTGATGACAATATGGAAATGAATTCTTCCCAGCAGACTCTTCAGTGTCGCTACTATGAGGCAAGATGGCACTTGGGGCAGGCAGATATGTCATCTCAGATTTTTGCAAACAAAATCTATATGCAGTTAAAGCCATATCCATCAGGCTGTTCTGGTTTAATCTACGTCTGGGGGCAGAACGGTAATCTTAATGATACCAACCGTATGGATAAGTTTGAACGTCTTTACATTCAGCGAAGATATGCTGATTCAACTAGAAATCTGGCTGCAGAATTTTCAGATGACTCAAAGTTCAAGAATAGAATCAACATGGCAATGGCTTTGTATGATGATCCTTCAAGAATTCTTAATGAAGAATATGAACCTGGTTCAGATGATATTCATCGTGTTGCTGTATTAGCTTTTAAACGTTTTGCCAATCTTAAACCTGAGGAGGCTAATCCTCATTTTGAGTATTTCTGTAAGAAATTCCATATTACACCAACAGAGAGACTGGATATCATACAGATCATTTCCAGAGGCTTTTTAGGCAGAAATTCAACCCTGGATGAAGTTAACTGGGTA
This sequence comes from uncultured Succinivibrio sp., assembly GCF_902756765.1. Lineage (NCBI taxonomy): Bacteria > Pseudomonadati > Pseudomonadota > Gammaproteobacteria > Aeromonadales > Succinivibrionaceae > Succinivibrio > uncultured Succinivibrio sp. Next base: position 3,649 of record NZ_CACVSS010000100.1, read on the forward strand.
GATAAACATCTTCCTGCAATTGAATGGACAGATGAAATCAAGATCATGAGAATGAGAAAAGCAATCTGGTTTGCTCAGTGGAATGTTGTCTATGATTTATATAATCATTTGAATCCGAATGATAAGAAAGAGATTAACTGGAGATACTGGAAGGCCAGAGCTGCTTATGAAATAGGGGAGAAGGATCAGAGTCTTATTCTTATGAAGGAAGTTGCAAAAGACCGCAGCTTCTTTGGATTCCTTGCAGCTCAGGAACTTGGTCAACAGCCTCCATTTAATCATCAGCGTCTTTCGAAGTCTGCAAAGTGGCCATCAACTGTGGCTCACAACAAGGCTGCTATCAGATTTTTTGAGTTCAGAGCTCTGGACAGTGCCAATGCTAATATTGAATGGAATGAAGTTGCTAAACATGGTTCTAATGATGAAGCTTTGGTAATGGCAGAATGGGCTCTGTCAACTGGCAACGTTAATTATGCAATTATGTCGGTTATTGCAGGCAAGAGATGGGATGCTCTAGATTACAGATTCCCTAAGGCCTTTTTAAATCTGTATAAAAAATACTCAGCAGTAACCAACGTTCCTATTTCATTCCTGTATGGTATTTCACGTCAGGAGAGTATGTTAAATCCTAATATAAAGTCTCCTGTTGGCGCTGTTGGTTTAATGCAGCTGATGCCTGAAACAGCAAGAGTTGTTTCTAAAAAGAACAACTGGGATTATAACGGTCCTAGAGATTTGGTTATTCCTGAAAATAATATTCGTTTAGGCTCTGCTTATCTAAAAGATATGTTGGCAAAATTTGACAACAATAGAATTCTAGCCGCTGCTGCTTACAATGCCGGACCTAACAGAATTCCAAGATGGAAGTCTGCAGACGGTAAGAAGCGTGATACTCCAATGTTTATCGAGAATATCCCTTTTAAGGAAACCAGGCTGTATGTTCAGAATGTGCTTTTATATGATGTGATTTATAAGAAGCTTCTGACAGGTAAAACAGATCTACTTTTAAAGGAAAATGAAAGGAAGTATAAGTATTAAACTTAACATACTGAGTTTTAACAAATAAAATCTTTACAAATTATTAAAATTTGGTATTATATTTCTTGTTGTGCCCAGGTGGTGAAATTGGTAGACACGCTACTTTGAGGGGGTAGTTCTTCCGGGAGTACGAGTTCAAGTCTCGTCCTGGGCACCAAGTCTTAACTCAATTCTTTTTCCCTTTCTTTTTCAAACGAATATATCATTTTAAACAATTTGTTTTCATATATGTTGGTTAGACAGTTACAATAAAAGTGAATATTTTTATGGACTGTTTATGCTGATATTTGCTTTAGTGCTACTGTATTTAATCTGGGGGCTGAATTGGACGGTAATGAAAATAGCCTCCGTCTATTTCGAGCCAGAGCTATTTGCCACCTCAAGGTTTCTGGTTGGTTTTATTGTTCTTTTGCCTTTTGTCTTTTTTAATAAAAATCATCGTAATAATCTAAAGAACATTATTGTGGATAGTTTTGTTCCTCTAAGGAACTTAAGCGAATCTGACACTAGTTCTTATTTTTCTATTATTTCTCTGATGGTTAGACTCAAAAATTGCAGTCTGTTCTGGATTGCTCTCGCAGGAATCTTACATATTAGTTATTCAAATGTAGTAGTTCAGATTGCTATTTCGCATCTTGGGGCGGGGGTTTCTTGTGTCCTAAATTACACAATGCCTATATTCGTGGCAATACTGTCATATATAGTGTTAAAGGAGAAATTCTCTTTTGTTAAAAGTCTGGGAATTGGTCTGGCTTTTATTGGACTGTTTGTGATTATGAATTTCCGTCTTGAAGGTGAGCTATCTATGATGTTTTTTGCTTTGAGCGGTGCGTTATCCTGGGCGGTAGCTAATCTTATCATAAAGACTAAATTAGGAGGTCTGGACAAGCTTGCTCATACCACCTTACAACTTGGCTTTGGTACCTTTTTTCTGATTGTTTATTCCTGTATTGTGGTTAAGAGTTTACCAGTATTTAACCTCACCTCAATTCTCTGTCTATTGTATAACGGAGTTTTGGCGTCGGCTCTCTGCTTTGTACTATGGAGCTTTGTTGTTGATCAGATGGATCCTTCTGCACTTGCTGTAAGCTCTATGCTTACTCCTTTGATTGGAGTGTTGGGAGGTGTGGTGTTTCTATCTGAAAGACTGTCTTCGAGGATGATCTTTGGTATGGTTCTGCTTCTTTTGGGTGTCCTTCTGGTACAGATTGTAGTTAGACACCAAAAGAAGAGTTCGAATACTGTTGAGAAAAAACTACAGTAA
>NZ_CACVSS010000101.1:0-5543 GCF_902756765.1 uncultured Succinivibrio sp.
TTTTATCTCATAGCCAAAAAAAGCACACATTTATGTGTGCTTTTAATTTATAATAACCTCATTTTAATACCAGTATTCCGGTGGCCGGAGCGTTAAAAATCAAGGTCTGCGGATAGCCCTCCGGATATGCTGATTTATAGTTTTAATAATTTTTTTTCGGAGTAGTTTTTTTCATGTCTTGTTTTGATAAACTCCGCGAAGGTTCAACAGGCTGGCCTGCCAAAGTATTATTCTTCTTGATCGCCGCATCCTTCGTTATTGCCGGAGTTGGGAGTTATTTAATCCCTGATCGTAACCTTGATCCTGCAAAGGTTAATGATGTAAAGATTCCTGAACACGAGCTTGAGAATCAGGTTCGTAGAGAAAAGGCCATGCTGGAAAGACAGTTTGGTAAACAGTTCTTTGAAAAGCAGATGGCTGTTGATCCTCAGTTCAATAATAAGTTTAAAGCCAGTATTCTGGAAAAGCTTATCAATGATGAGGCTTTGGCTCAGCATATCAAGAAAGTAGGGATTGATATTCCTGCCAGCCTGGTAAAGGCAAAAATCATGTCTATGCCTGAGTTTATGGTTGACGGCAAGTTCAGTCAGGAACAGTATGAGAAGGTTCTGAGCATGTACGGTTATATGACCGGTGAGGTTTTCGGTGAAACCCTTCGTAACAACATGTCCAGAGAAACCTATCTCAGACCGGTTATTGACGGGGAATTCGCTCTTCCGGGTGAAGTTCAGTATCTTACTGATGTCATTACTGAAAAGCGCACCTACTCAAGAGTTGATGTTGATTTCAGTAAGTTCAAATCCAATGATCCGGTTTCAGAAAAGGAAATCTCTGATTATTACGAGCAGAACAAGGATAAATATCTTGTTGCCGATAAAGTTAAATTCTCATACATTTATCTGACCTCTGATGACGTTAAGTCTGATGTTCACTATACTGACGCAGATTTAACCGGTTTCTTTAATCTGCATTCCGAAATCTACACCATTCCGGAAAAGCGTGAAATCTCCCATATCCTGCTTACCGGCGATGATGCTATGGCTAAAGCTGCCGAAATCAAGGCAAAGATTGACAGCGGAGAAGATTTTGCAGCGCTTGCCAAGCAGTATTCCGAAGATAAGGATTCAGCTGCCAACGGCGGTAAGCTTCCGGCATTCTCATCAGGTAACCAGGATTCAAGCATTGATAAGGCAACTTTTGCCTTAGAGAAGGTAGGGGATGTATCTGATCCTGTTGAGTCCCAGTATGGTGTGCATATCATTAAGCTGAATGCCATTATTCCTCAGTCTGCCAAGACCTTTGAGGATTCCAAGGAAGATGTAATCAAGAGATACGTTAAGCAGCAGAGCAAGGAAGTGTTCCTCGATAAGCGTCAGATTGTTGCTGATATTTCATTCGAAGATCCTGATTCTCTTGACAGAGCTGCCAAGATGGCCAACGAATCTGATAAGGAACATCCTTCAGATAACGTTAAGGTTCAGGTGTATGATTATTTAGCATCAGATGCCAAGGATCTTAAGTTCCCGTTCACTGAAAATGAAGTTAAGACCAAGCTTTTTGATAAGGAATTACGTGAAAGCGGGGTGAATTCAGATGTGATTGAGCTCGGTCAGGATGCTTTCATTGTGGTTCATATCGAAGATTACGTTCCTAAGACTCCAAAGAAGCTTGAAGACGTTAAGAATGAAATCATTGCTGATATCGCTGCTAACAGAGCTGCCAAGAACGCCGAGTCCTATGTAAATGATCTGCTCTCTAAGATTTCCAAGGGGGAATCTCTTGATAGCGAAAAGGCTGCAGGCAAGATTACTATTTCAGAGCCAAAGACCATTGATCGCCTGAATAACGATGTTGATGAAACAGTTTCAAAGAATGTCTTTGAAATGGCCAGAGCTCCTGAAGGCAAGGTAAGCTTTGGAAAATATTCCGATGCTGATGGTAAGTCATACCTCTTAATCCTTTCTAAGGTGGAAAAGGTAGACGAAAAGGATGCTTCCAGAGATGAGTTCCTTAACAAGCAGGTATTCGAATTCAATGCCAAGAATGATAACGAGCTTGTTGAAAGAGCTTCACGCGGTCAGGCTAAGGTTGAATACAATAGAACCAAGGAATATTTAAAGCTCTCTGATTCTAAGAGCGAGGAATTATAATCTCTGGCTGCCGTTATTCTGATTTATCATGTCAGATACCGGTTTAGGGATTAATAGTTAAAAGCTTTCTTCAAATATGAAGGAAGCTTTTTTCTTTTTGGCTGAAAATTAAGTTTTTTCTATGCTTCATGTATCTCCATCCTTACCTGTTCAGCGTAGGTGTACTCTGTATTACGTCTTGGTCAGGTTCATATAATCTTATTCAACCGGAAAAACATACTGTTTACCGACCCTAACTTAAATCTTTTAGTTATGCCGGTTAATCATCGTAGATTTATTTCTTTAATTTGGATATGCGTTAAATGTCTATCCATAGTTTGGTAAATTAATTATTTAAAAGACTATGGAGTATACGAAATTAGAAGTCTAAATGTTATTTAGATACGTTTTTATAAAAATTATAGTGCTTTTTTTTAGAGTATTATCACTAATTTAAAAAAATATCATAATTCTGGTCAAAAAAACAATGGTAAACTTTATAATAAATACAACAATATAAGTAAATGTTAGTTGTAGTAATAGATGATAACAAAACATTTTTTATACACAGTAACACTTGAACTTTTTTGTTAGGATTTATCTTAGATAATGGCGGTTTGGTTGATTGATTCTTTTTTTCATTAAAATACTGCTATCTCCGTTTCGTGTTTTCGGAAAACTAGATAACGAAGTTATATTGCGCAAATAATTCATTTTAATTTGAGACTATTGGTTATGGGTAAAGTCAATAAAAAAGAGGTCATTTCTTCTTCAAATATTGAACAAGATAAGGACGATAATGCTAAAGCATCTGATTATCTTTCTACAGTTAAAGGTATTGATGGGGCGCAGACATATCTAAATAACCAGAATAACTGGAAGTCTTATGACAAGATTCCAGGTGCTGACGAAACCATCAGACAGAGATATGGTAGCCAGTATAGTCAGAATTCAGCTAAGGATAGAGCTTTTAAAAAGGGGCACAAAGTCAGAGATTCACATACTGGCAAAGAACTGTGCAAAACCGTTGAGGAAGCAAAGAGTAAGTATGGTGCAGACTGGGCAGATCACGTAGCGGAGTCAGATCATGTGGTTCCAGTAAAGCATGTTTACGAAAAACATAAAAAAGATACTTGGCTTACACAGGATGATATTAAAGAAGTAATTAATGATCCTGAGAATTTTCAGCAGCTTTCTAAGAAAAACAATACTACAAAAGGTAGCAGAACGGAGAGGGAGTACCTTGACGATAAGAACAATGGTCTTAAAATTTCAAAAAAGAAACGAGAACGTATTATAAAAGATTCGGATCGGATCAATAACAAAATAGAAACTAAACTGACAATCAAAAAAGCAAAAAATATTGCGTCAACGTTTCATGAGAGTGGTTCAAATTCAGTAAAAAACTCAGCTGCTGAAATCGGACTTCTTAATATTTTGACTAACCTTAAAGATGTTTTGGATGACCGAAAGACCATAAAAGATGCAATGAAGGATGTAGTGACAGATACAGGTTCAGGTCTTGTCAAAAACTATACTTTTAGTGGTGCAGTTACCATAGCACAGCGTTCCCTTCAAGAGTCCGAAATTGCACTTTTAAAATGGGCGGCTAAGTGTAATTTGCCAGCTAAGATTGTATCTACCGTTCAGGTGTGCTTTTCTCCAATAAAGAAGTATTTAAATAATGAAATCACAATGAGTGAATGTACCAAGCAAATTACTCAAGCATCAGCCGAATTAATGATAACCGGGGAAGCTGCTATTATTGGTCAGACGCTTATCCCTATTCCTGTGGTTGGTGCTGTGGCAGGCACTCTTGTAGGCATGGCTTTTAGCAAATGTTTGTTTGGGGTTTTTGATTCAATGGCCACTAATAAACAGATTGCTGCCGAAATGAGGAATATTCAGGAAAAATATAAACAAATGTACGCTCAGTACCATGAATACAGGGTTGAACTGGAAAAAACTTTAGCATCATATTTTGCAAAAGAAAAGAAATTCTACACTGGGTGTATGAAACTTTTGGATGAAGGAATTCTCTCGGATGATAACCGTAAGGTGTCAGAAGCTGCGAGAAATATAACACATCATTTGGGGGGTACTGATAGTATCGAAACAATTGATGACTTATGTGCTTTACTTGATGGTTGAACAAATACATAGGAGTGAACATCATGCCATTTCCTTTTATAATTGGTGCTGCTGTTTTATTTACAGGTGCTGTTGCTGTTGGAGGTCATATTTCCGCAAAGGAAAAGAATGAGGAGGCTAAATCTATATGCGATCGCGCAAAGAGAACATATGATGATCAAGTTCAGGAAACACGAAGTGACTATGACGATTTCACTGACGCAGTTTCTCTTGTAGGAGAATCTAAGGAATACCTCATAAATAATCCGGTGCGTGAGTTTAAACAGTCTTTGGATATGATAAAGCATCTTGATATCTTTGATGTTGGTTCTTATGGTGGTGATTTAGCCCGTACATTTGATGATAAAGAGTTTGATTCCATGATGGCATACGGGGCTAGCCTGGCGCGAACTTTTTCAAAAGAGGCAGATAATGCGGATGCAAAAGGGGCTTTATTTGGAGCTTTGGGCCCCGCAGCCGCTGCATTATATGGAACGGGCGGAGCACTGTTATCTGGTGCAGGATTGGTTGGTGGATTAGGTGCAGGCTTTGCTGCAGCGCTAACTTCTCCTCTTGCTGTTATTGCAGCTCCTATTTTCCTTGTATCTGCATATAAAGCAGATACTGAAGCGGATGCTAATCTTGAAAAGGCTAGAGCATATGAAGCCCAGTGTGAGGCTGAGTGCGAAAAACTTAAGATTCAGAGTGACAAATTTCAGGCAATGCGTGCTCAGTTTTTAATTTATCATGGGCTTATGGATAAGATCGGAACCATATTTGAATACTACATTAAAAAAACTTCCAAAATTATCAATGCCCATCGTAATGTTCTATCTAAACATCAAGTAAAAAGAACAAGAGAGATATTCAACACTAATGAATTGGAGATAATAAAGACCTCATTGAATCTCTTTAATACAGTTAAAACGTTGTGTATGATGAATCTGGTGGTTGAGAATAATGGTGAAGTTGAGGTAAATTCAGACTTTAACGAAAACTTTATTGATGGGGTTCAGACTATTGCTGACAGTCATGCGGACATTCTGAGTTGAAATCAATAACAACAAAAATGTGGTCAGATGAAGACGCGCAGTTTAGGGGGCATTCTTTGAAAAATTTACATATGATAGTTATTTAGTCCTCAAAGGAGGTTGTAAAGAATGCCTTATAGAAATAACGAGTATGAGGACAATCAGTGTACCTTTAACTGTGATAAATGTGGATTGTGCTGTCAGCATCTTCGAGATTTTGGAGATCTGTATCATGATTTGGATGATGGTACTG
>NZ_CACVSS010000102.1:0-5464 GCF_902756765.1 uncultured Succinivibrio sp.
ATATATAATTTTATGATGACCATAAATTAGTATAAAGTGATCTGAAATCAAACAGTTACTACTAAAGTTTTATTCAAAAATTTTACTGACCAATGTCTGCTAGATGATCTGATGATTTACCTTTACCGATCTTTTTTATGGTCATCATTATTCTTGAATTTGTTCATCAAAGATCTAATTCAGATTTCATCAATATGATAAAAAGTGCACTGCATAGTTGAGATAATTATATTAAATATAAACAAGTAAAAGTTTTTCTTGAATCTTTTGCACTTGAGGCGTTAGCCATTTCGTGGATAAACTCTAAATTACCACCAAAATCTTCCTGTTGACCAATATCATGCAGAGAGTTTTATGAAAAATTTATTCTTAATACTTGTTTGTTATTATCTGTAAAATCAAAGTCTTTTACCTGAGTTAAATAAAGGATAAGCTTTTTTAGGGCTTATCCTTTATTTAAGTAAGATACTTTATGCATTTATCATCATATAACAAATGAACGATGCGGAGAATAGTATGCCTGAAAAAGCTACCAGAAAAGAAAGGAGCATGAACAGTACTAGTTCCCTATCCTTTCTCAAATCTGCAGCAGTTTCTGCATATGAATATTTATCCATTGAGACTATTCGCCAAGCAGCAGAGCTGATTTCACTCCGTCATTAGGAAGCTTTCCGCCAAAGGCATTATTCTCATAGTTTGTAACATCACCAAAGCAGTCTTTTGCACTTAGATAAAGAATTCCTGGGATTGAATTGTAAGGATAGATTACATCATCCTCATCAAGCTCCTCGATTGTCTTTTTTTTGTCGGCAGCGACTTTAGCTACATCCTCTGGTTTCTTCTCAACAATGTACTGTTTCCATGAGTTGATGATGTAATCATCGGAATAGTTCTCGGTCTGTCTTAACTCCTCATCGGTCATCTTTCTTAATGCCTTCATGTATTGAGAAGCACCAAGAGAACCGAAGTGATAGATACCCATGTATCCACCGTATTTAATGTCTTTAACAACTTTGTTGTCGTCCAGCAGGAAATAAATGTTCTTCTGCACGGTTTTATGCTCGTCATCTGCGGCAATACCTAAAGTCAGAATATCTGCAATGGCATGGCCGGCTGCAGATGCTCCGGAGCGTTCACCGACAAAAGAATAGCCGACAATATCATTACCCTGAACAGTCTTTGCTGCATAAGCTGGAGTTCCGATCAGCTCACGTACATCAGTTAAAGTGGACTGATCTTTAGTAATGAACTTCTCTACCCTGGTTACATCTAACAGTTTCTCATTGCGGGTGGTATGGTGGTTAGTTGCACAGCCGGTTAAAGCAATAACAGAAGCTAAACCAAGAGTTAGAGTAATTTTCTTCAACATATTTTCACATTCCTTAATAGTTATTTGTTACAGGTAATTTCGTTACAGTAGGTGTTTATTAGTAGTTTGGGGTGAGCTGCTATCTTTTCACCGTCCTCCTTATTGATAGTTACGTTTTTGTTTAGGGTAAGCTTTGCGCCTAAGAGCTTATTAAGCTTGTCGTTCAGCATTAAATCGAAATCTGCAGAAGTCTTTTGCTGCTTGTCGGTATCAGCTTCGATGACATAGCGGGAGAAGTTGACGTCGCTTTGAAGATCGTCTTCAGAAAGATCGGTAACACAGTAGGCGTTGGCTGCAGTTCCTTTGGCTGTTCTGCTATATAGGTACTTATATCCAAATACGTAGCCCTCTTTGATATTGCCACTGTTATCAGTCATCAAAGCAATATTCTTGTTGGTCATGGCTACGGCCTCAATGTCATCGTTGAGGACGTTAGCCTTGTTATGTCGCATCTCATTTACAAAGGTTAAAGCTGGGTTATAGCCTTCAAAGGGATAGTTAACCTTATAGCTATATACGTATACGTCACCATCAGCAGTCTTTGATACATATGAAGGTGTTCCCAGAACCTTACGGACTTCACTGATGTTTGTTCCTTCTGCAGCAACTGACTTTAGAGCATAAATATCTCCAAGCAGATGACCTTCACGGTCTGCATTCGGATGAGCACAGCCGGTGATGGTCAGAGCTACGGCCATGGCGGATAGAGCCATGCCTAATCGTTTAATCATATAAAACCTCTAAAACTGTTTCGTTTAGCCTGTCTTAGCTTTATTTCAATGTTGTTGATTGTATAGTTAAGAGCAATGCAGATATCCTCTGTTAAGGGGCTAAAATCGCACCTTTCCAAGGCCACATTGTTTCCAAGACGCATTAAACGCTGTTTTACGAGTTCCTGTTGCTGTTTAAGATGTTCCAGACTAACCATTTGCAGCCTCCTCTGCTTTATAGACAGGAATACCGGTGAGATCTTTCCAATAGTAAGGAGAGCCTTTGCGAACCGGTTTTGAGCAGTTGTTGTCGCTCTGTTCAAAGTGATAGAGCCAATCGGTACATTCACTTATGAGTCGTTCCTCCTCGGCGGGATCAGTAGACTCAAATTCTCCGGTATAGAAGTCCAGAACACGTAATACTTCAAGCTTGCGGGCGTATCGGTATAGGAGTTCAATCTGCTTGCCGCTGAAACCGTAACAGTTTCCGCGCAGAGAGATATGGAGGTTATAGTCAGAACCGTAGTGGGTGAGAATCTCTTTGACTTCTTTTAATAAGGTCTTTTTATCTTTCTTTAAAATAGCCATTTGTAAATCTCCTTGATTAGACCACGAGAGAACGTTCCAGATAATCCTGATTGACAGCAGCTCCCTGTTCCTCTTTAAAGAGCTTAAAGGCGGTAGATAGATGGGAATTACCAGAGGAAAGTGTCAGGCTGTCGCTGTCAAATTCTGTAGTTTCATTAGTCATGACAGCTATCTCCCAATAGGACAGTCCCTTGAGGAAATCTTTTGCGACTTTTACTTCATAGCTGTTTGTAGTCCATGGATAATCCTTAAAGACAACGCAGACAAGGTCTGATTCGGAATCGTCGTTATGAATGATTCCTTTAAAGGAGAACTGTTTTGCCTTCTTATGCCACAAAGCCTTACCAAAAGCCTGAAAGAAGTCAAAAGGCTCCCATTTCTCGTATGTTCTGTAATCTTCAGCTCTGACCATTACGTAGACTAAATTTGACTGCTCCATATACATATCCTTGTGTTAAAGATTATCTTTAAATTTACTCTAGCACGTGTAATGTAACATTACAATATATAATGTAACGTTATATGTTATAATAAACACAAAATATATATAACGCACTGTATTTAAAGAGATTTTTTATCTAAAAAAGGAGGTAATCCTATATGTCCATTTAGTTGGCCTAACTCAAAAAATTAGGAACGCAGTATCTGATGTTTTAGAAGAATTATTTAATGTATTTGATTGTTCTTTTTGAAATATGACTGCATAAATGCTATCATTTATATGAGATCATCGGTGAATTTAAATGTTCAAAAATCGTTTTTTACAGAGATTGCAAAGGTGATTCGGAAGTAGAGGCTTTTCTTGACAAACTAGCAGAACAAGCCACTGTTAGTAAGGATGCAAGAATTCAACTTAAACAAGTCTCTTTGTGTATTCAGCTTCTTTCTGAACTTGGTACAAGAATTGGGGAAAAGATAACAAAACACATTGACGATGGGATTTGGGAATTAAGACCCGGCAAAAATCGTGTCTTGTATTTTTATTTTCAAGATGACACTTTTGTTTTACTCCATTCTTTTAGAAAGAAAACTCAAAAAACCCCCAAGAAAGAGATAGATAAAGCTAAACGTGAAAGAGCAGATTGGATTGAAAGACAGGAGTAATTAGTATGGACGATTGGATAAAATATAAAAACCGTATCAAAACGACTAAGCCTGAATTAGCAAAAGATCTTGAAGAAGTTGAAGAACTTTCAACTATAGTGGGATCTATGATAAAACAGCGCCATGAAATGGGGCTCTCTCAAAGAGAACTTGCAGAGTTGTGTGCTATTCCTCAGTCCTCTATTGCAAGGATCGAGGCAGGAATAACTTCTCCAAACCTTTCAACTTTACTGAAGATCTTCAATAAACTTGGATTAAAGTTATCTGTCACTCCTATGCTAAACACGGCTAGAAGTTAAGCTGTGTATTACCGCATCTGATTAGAAACTACTGATGCGGTATCATTTTTTTTACCTAAATATTCTTCTGTAGAAAGCTTAAATATGTATCGATAGCTTCACGCTCCTTTGGTGTAGCGTATTCCTTCTGGGCTTCCATCAGTAAGCGTATGACCTTGAAGGCAGTCTTAATATCTGCTTTTGCTTCCTTGTCATCAATAGTGTTGTAGGTATTTTTAGCAAAGTTAGATGGCTTGCTTACCTCGTTTACAAGGTTTCTGAAGCTTTCAGTAATTACTTCTTTATAAGAGTCGGATAATGTCAGTGTTCCGTTCAGGATACGGAGAATGTAATTATTGTTGTTATTGCCGTTCTCAAGCCAGAAATCATGTGCGGTAATGTTGAACAGGGCCAGGAATGCAGCAATCACATCCGGCTCAATTCTGTTTTCCTTAAGAGCTACAAGGTTTTCTTCTTTGGTTGGCTTTTTTGGAGACTTCTTTCTATGCTCTTGAGACTGTTTTAACTGCTGAACTTCTGCTTTTAGCTTATTGATTTCGTCTTCAAGCTGCTTGGAATCTTTGCTCATAGAATCAACCTTCCAGAATGGATATAAAAATAACTCATAATTACAGTATAACATTTGTAATTACAGTATACAAATTTTGAAACAATCAAAAAAAAGCCTCGAAGTGCATTTCTGCAGATCGAGGTCTTCTTATTCCTGGTTATAAACCGTATGAGCAATAGGAGTTTCAACCCTAACCTCCGTACACCCTAGTTTTAAACTAGGGTGATTATTCTCACAAATCTCCTAAATATTCTTTTTATTCCACTGTTTTTTAAGATTTTTTCTTTATCTATTTCTATTTTTGTTATATCATAGTCCATAATATATTTTAATAGACTATTTATATGACAGACACTCCTGATATCAAATGGAATTACTCCAGCTATACCGACAAAATGGGTAGAACCTACATCATCTCTTATTACAATAAATGGGACACTGTTAAGAAACAGTCTCGAGTTGCCAAAAGAGTCCATGTCGGCAGACTTAATGCTGATACCGGTGAAGTTTCTCTAAGTAAAGCCTTCCTTGAGGAACATCCTGAATATATCTGTGAATCTGTCTTTTATGAGAATAACCAGCTGGTGGTCAGGTCTGATGAAGATGCTCAGGAAATCAAGAAAGAAGCAGAAATTGATTTATCCTGGAGATGTGACTGTATTTCCTTTGGCTTAACCTATACCTTATGGGAGATGGCAAAGAAACAGGCAATAATAAGTTCATTAAAAGCTGTTTTCGGTGATGATGGTGTTGAGTTTCTCAGACTTGGTATTTACGAACTCTGTTCTCACGGTATGGCTATGCATAACTATGAGGACTGGCTTTCCATGTATTACCTTCCTGA
>NZ_CACVSS010000103.1:0-5417 GCF_902756765.1 uncultured Succinivibrio sp.
CTCTTCCTTTCAAGCTGATGCTGTTCGTTTCACTGGACGGCTGGCTGAAGCTTACTCAGGGCCTTATGTACAGTTACTCGTACTAGGTACTCTAATTTTATTTTGGGAGATGTCAGTTTTGGGATCGTATCCGGAGGTATGACATTTCCCGAGTCCTTTTTTTTTCCATGAGCAGAATATTCCTGTCATGTTTCAGTTTGCAGATTACAAAGGAGCTGATCTCGAAGGCAGATTCGGCGATATAGAAAATGAGATAAAGAATCGAAAGGATGAAAACGGCAATTTCATCAGAATTCCTAATAAGGCAGGCTCTGCTATCACCCGTTCTGAAATGCGTCACGCTATACGTATGCAGAAAAGGCTTGATTTAGATTTTGATCTCAACCTGATTCATGGAGGCAATAAGATCTGAACTTAGGCGTAAGCTGTTCCTGTAGTATTCATATGAATTAGAGGGCATTCAGCTTTGAAAAGAAGGTTGGGATTAATACCACTGTCAGCTTGCAAACTCCTGAAATAACTGTCTACTTTAAAAAAATAAGGAAGAGCTTATTTGAGCTTTTCCTTAAATTTTGTGGCTCTATGTATAGCTGGGCTACGGAAGTACCGTAGCCCGTTTTTCCATATTGCACTCATGCTAGGCAAGACTGTCTATCAGCATTGGAATTGCATACTTGATGATCTTACCTGTGCCAAGAGCTCCCACCGCCTGTGAACGTTTGTCAGTAAGTACTTCTGCCATACAGTCGAGGAAGTCTTCATAGCCCTTGGCTCCTTTAGCCGCGCCACGGGCTTTTTCTGCAATTTCGTCAATGTCCTGGGCAACGATTCCCTTGAACTGTTCAAAGAACCCTTCAAAGATTTCATTTGCTGTGAGTTTTACTGACTCAAGCTCCTTTGTTATAAGCTCACGGTAGATCTGATTCTCTGCCTCCTTTTGTGCGTTATTTTCGGTTCCCGGAGCAGGGATTTTCTTTAAAATCTCCTCAAGTTCTGCTTTGCGTAAAGCTGTCTGTCTATACTCCTCATACATGACTTTCAGCTCTTCATGCCCTTCAATATGAGCCAATACGGAACCAACTCGTTCAGCTTCTGATGTTACATAATCGAGGTTCCTTCGTATGTACTCTTTATATTCAGGCCTATTTAAATCCTTCTTGGCGTTAGTGCAGAATCTGTTGATTATCTTGATTCTTTCTTTTTCATCTCGAGTATTCTCGGCTCCAATGTTATACATGAAGATTGATACCGGATCATCTTGTCTAACATCTACATTCGCAGCTGCAATACGCATAGCAGTAAAGGTATCCTGAAGTGCCTTGTTGGTCTCTTCAATTGCGTTATTCAGTGCAATCTGACATTTACTGAAGTTGTAGATTGGCGCTGGCATTTCAACACCAAGTTTCAGTACTTCCTGAAGTGCTACCAGAATTCTGGCTCCGGCATCCTTTCTGCTGCCCTTTGAAAGCACTGCACTTATCACAGCCTTGAGGCGATCCTTAACCAGAGGGGTATTCGGATCATTCTTATCTACATGTTCATTGAGTCTGGCCTTACTGGTCTCTGAGAGTAGCGCTGTAAGAGAGTCAATAAAGGCTGAACTGTCTGAGTACATTGCAGCTGCCATCATTCTAATAATATGCTGCTGCTGATCCGCTGTAAGCTGTGTACAGTTACCAAAATCGATAACAGTAAGCTGATCTGGCGAGGTCATGATATTTCCAGCATGTAAATCTCCATGGTAGAAGCCTTTACCGAAAATACCTTCAGTAACCCAGTTTTTGGTGAAGGTCATCAGATTCTGCTGCTGTTTGAGCAGAGTCTGATACTGTTCTGAAAGTTTATTGTAGTTCTCTAGTGAAACCTTGTAGTTCTGATGCTCAAGTTTGTCTGTTACCTTACCAGTGAACTTGTGTCGTTCCATATATGTGCCATTCCTCATATCTATATGGGTAAATGGACGCAACATCAGCTTGGTGTTTTCGTTTGCATCTCTGATACATTTATCAAGAGTTATACCAGGAGCAAGATCAAGTACCATCACGTCCGTAGTAGGGCGAACCAGAGGGCTTAGAGTCATGCTCTTTACCTTTGTGGAGTTGTTGCTGTATATCTGACCGCTTTCCACGTTGTTTGCTTCAATGGTAAGATCCAGTTCTTCCAGAATAGTCTTGAGATCTCCTGCAAAGGTTACATCCATACCAGGAACCTTCTTCGCTGCTTCGATAAAGAGCTGCTTTTCTCGTTCAGCACGGTTCTGGACATCTGGTCTTAGGAACTTGACCACCTTATCAATACCTTCTGGATGCTCCTTTGTATAGAACTTGCAAAGTACGGCCTGTCCTACAGAAGCTGCACCCAGAGACTTTACTACGCTGATTTTCGAGATTTCACCGTGTGAGGAGTTTACGATCTCCAGAAGATGTGCCTGAATGATACGATCTGGTATAGGTGAAAGATTACACTTCATATCTGCAAAGGCTGTCTTTAGATCATCACTTAGAGCCTCAGGAGGCAGTCTCTGCAGAATCTTCTGCATGATAGGACCTGCTCCCTTGAACATGGCACCGAGTATCTGGGCAGGAGATGAATCTGATTTGGAATAGCGAACCATGGCAGCGAGCATACTGCGTCTATCAATGGCACTCATATCCTTGAAATAGGTCTTCATAACCTCGCCTATAAACTTACCTAATGCGGTCTTGTTAAAGGAGCTGTTGCCTTCATCCTGCAGCTGTTTTAAGGTTACATCCTTGTTGGTTGGATCAAGAGGAGCTTTCTGTTCGCCATCTGTTTTCAGAGCTTCATTAAACTTCTCTGCAATCTCATTGCCAATAAGCTGAGCCTGTGCGTCAATCTCATTATTAAGTGCAGTTTCTGCATTGCCTATAACCTCCCACATTTCATCTTCAGGATTCTTGAGCAGCTCTTCCAGTTTGGTCTTCAGGAACATCATCTGTACGCCCATCTTGAGACTGCCCGGCTCGGCGAGCATAAACGGCTCCTTAACCGGTACTTTCTCATTACCATAAGCTTTCTCTGCGACCTTAATGTAGTAGTCAGGCTTGTGAACATGCAGATACCCACTAGCATCCATGGCAAAGATAAGCTCTTTTAACTGATCAAGCGGCAGAAGTTTATTTTTGATAATCCTCTCTAAGGTTTGATCATTTGGAGTATTAAGCTTCTTAAACGGCTCTTTTATTGAAAAATCTTTAATCTGGTCTTCCGTGAGGGTGAACATCTGGAGTATTTTATTGGTATTTTCTTGACCAAATCTCTCCTGCTGAATCATATCCATCGCCAACTTGGACAGGGCAGAATATGGCAGCATCTTGTTATTAAACAGGTGAGTAATAATATCAACATAGTTCTTTTCTGTAGCAGGATCCTGAATATTAAGCTGATCCTTCAGAGGCGAAGCCATTATCTGATCAATAATCTCGTAACTATCAGGCTCTCTTTCTCCGCCTAAAGGAGGCTCCCCAACTTCTTCAAGCTGATTTAGCAGCAACTGACCACGGAAACCGCTAATCGCACCTCCAAGTGCATTCCTTACATTTTCCGGCAGTGTATTGATGGCTTCCGGATCGGATAACAGCCTGTTGAAAGTACCGACATGTTCCAGGATAGTGTTCACAATTCTGGTGCCCGGTTTTGCATTAGGATCCCCCATTACCGAATCATATTTGCTGCCGTCAAAATTCAGAATCAGATCGGCAAAGAAATTATGAACCTTCTCATCTTCAAGCTTCTTTTCAAAACTCAGCTGTTTTTCAATAGCGGGCTTCTCTTGTTTTACTGCCCTAAAATAGTTGGTTATTTTTGCGGAATATTCTGCAATATTAGTCGATATATTACCTATATATTTATCTTGATTTTGTAAGCCTAATTCTGAAAGGTAGGTGGGTTCAAGTCCGTCCCTGCTTTGAGGAGAAATGTGCATCAGTGAATCTGCAAGTCTCTCTATAGCCTTGTCAAATCCAGCTTTAAGCTCTGGAACAGCTTTTCCTTCTTCTTCGTCGGTTAGAAGCCCCATGTACAGCTCAAATCTCTCCTCCGGAGTCTTTTCTAGAAGAAATTCAAAACCATCCTTCTGTTCAGTGTCAAATATTCGAGCAACATTTGCCTTTAGAGAATTTACAAGTGCTTCTGAGAATGTATCCTGCAGATCATGCTTGTAGTCAACATGATCTTTAGGCAGATTGAGTAACAGTCTGTCAAAAAGCTCAAGGTTCTGCGCAAATATTTCCTTTAGTTTATTTATTCCAATTGTAGACTTACCATCTGCTATATCTTTACTTAAAGCATCTGAGAGCTTCCCGGTAAATTCATGCATCTGTAGAGCATATGCGTTTGTGTCCAGCTCTTTAAACATAGCGGAACACTGCTTGAACTCTTTAAGCTCTGCCGGATTTAGATTTGCTGTATCCTTGGCAGGGGCAAAGCCATTCTGAATGGTGGTGAATATTTTCTTGAATTCATCAAGACTTTGTATTTTCTCTCCGCTCGAGTTGCAATGATATGCCACTGTTTTGGCCAGTCTATTAGCAAATCCTTCCAGAATTTCATTTTTAGACGAAATTTCATCGAGAACTCTTTTTAAGAAGTCTTCTTCTCTAAACTTATATAACAGCTCTGCGTGATCATTAAACAGTTTTGCCTGCTGCTTTATAGCTTCATTAGCATCCTTATTTTCTCCTCCGATTTTGACATAATCAGAACACATCCTCTGATACTCTGCTATATCCAGTACCATCTGTCCCTGTGCCTGTGGCAGCGTGATTGGGACTTTGAACTCTGGATTTGTTTTTGCTATTTCTTCCAAAAGTTCCTGTACTGAGACTGACAGAGATGACAGGCAGATCTTATCCTCATAAATCTGTTTCAGTGCTTCACTGTTCTTTTCCAGAATTGCTTTGAGATCATCTGAGGATGGTTTTTCTTTGGCAGTGAGTTCTGTGATTAACTGCTGTGAAAAAAGCTGAGCTTTTTTCTGTATTGAGCAATCAAGTGTCTGCTCAATTGCACTTAAATCTGTTTCAACCTTCTTTAGGAAGCCTTTATACAGAGGGTTTTCAGCCTCCTTTTCAACGAAAAACAGGTTAATCTTAAATGTCTTATCCGGTTTTTTGAAATAATTGCTGATAAGTAGCCCTGTCTTAAGATTGTTGTGTTCACAGTAGTCTACTAGCTTTTTGATTACACTCTGAGCAGGTTCTCTTATTTCGTTCAGAAGAGTACGGTTGGCAATAATTCTGGCCAGACAGCCTGCTTCCTTATTAATGATTTCAGCTAGAGCTGCACCAGGAGCAGTATTGTCTGGTGTTATGGAATAGAGTTCACGGCACAGTCTGTCCAGACTGCTGTAGAAGTTTATAGTATCATTTGTTTTTTTATTTTTTTCATTCTGAATA
>NZ_CACVSS010000104.1:0-5404 GCF_902756765.1 uncultured Succinivibrio sp.
AATTCCAGATGCACAGCAGGAGCCGGTTTCTGAACCTACAGCAAATGAACCTGTTGCAGAAGATCCTAATGCAAATCAGAATGAAACTCCTGCACAGGAGCCTGAAAATCCTGCAGCACAGGAAGATAATAAGAACGCTGATAATGAACAGCCTTCAGAGAATCCTCAGGATCCATTACAGAACAAGACTGATGACAATCAGAATGTTCCTGTACCTCCACAGCTTAGTGAAGATAACACCACAGCTCCAGTAGCTGATGGTCCTCAGCTTTCCAACTCTGATCTGAACAGTGGTGATATTACAAAGCTGGATGGAACCTGGAAAGTAAATTCCGCAATTGTTGATAAAAAGACCAATAAACCTATTCAGCTTGAATATAATTTCAAAGATGGAAAGGGAACCGCTACTATTTCTCAGAAAAATGGTGTTAAATGTACCGGTAATGTAAATGGAGGATTATCCGGTGGTGCTCTGACAATTCAGGGTAATTCCATTGCCAACTGCACCGATGGTTCCTCCTATGCAATGCCTAAGGTTGTATGTAAACCTGGTAAAGATGGAAACTCTGACTGTACTTCATCTTATGATGGCAAGTCATCAGGAACAACAAAGTCTGAATTTCCTATGACTATTCACAGGTAAACAGGAAGATCATTATGATGAAATCAAGTTTGGTTTGTATTGCCGTTGCTCTTAGTGTATTTGTCACCGGCTGCGCTTCCACCGATTCTGGTTCGGTTAATCCAAATCTGAAAAAGGACGAACCAAAGTTCTTCTCAAAATCTGGAGGTGGCGCCTGTCTTATCGGAGCAACCATCGCAGGTCTGGCATGTCTTGGCATCAAGGACGATAACAAGGCCGCAGCCTGTCTTATCGCGGCAACTGCCGGCTGTGCCGCAGGTATGACTGCCAACTATATGCTTGATAAAACCAGAGCTAATTATCACAATCTTGAGGATCAGCTTGATGCCAGCAAGAAGCAGGTTCAGGACAGTATAAACAGTACCAGAACCCTAAAGGAAACTTCAGAGCAGACTTTAGCTGATGATCGGGCCGAGGTTGAAAGTATCAAGGCTAACATCAAAGCAGGAACTGCCTCAAAGGCTGATTTAGAGAAAAAGCTTTCAGATATGGAGGCAAATCTTGCTTACATGAGAAAGAGACTTGATTCGGATAAATCAACGCTTAATGAATACAGGTCCTTAAGAGATTCCCTTGATAGGGGTGAAGGTGGCAAGCCTGCAACTAACAGCAGAGTGGCCGAGAGAAAAGCTGAAGAGCTTGATAATGAGATTGAAAGATTAGAGCAGAATATATATGAGCTTGAAAACTCAATCTCAAGTTATGCTCAGCAAACCTCAATTGTAAAGGGCGATGTAAGCCAGATTAGTATTTAGGAATTAAGCTTTTATGAAGAATATAAATAAGTTAGTTTTACTAGGTTCATTATTTTTAACAGCCTGTACAACAACTCCGGATAAATGCGACCCAAGTATTAGTGACCCAAGTTTTCTGGATAAACTAGGTTGTGTTGCTTCCGGTTCCTATGAGAAAAGAGTTAATGCCAAGTCTCAGGAAATTAAAGATCTGGCTGCTCAGCAGAAAGAGTTGTCTCAGAGTGTTATTGAACTTGAAAGTCAGCGCAGTGCTATTATTTCTGACAGGGCTACACGTTTGGCCGAGATGGATAAGATAAATGATAATCTAAGTTCTCTTGAGGTATCTTTAAGACAGAAGAATGCTATGACCAAAGATCTTCAGACAAAGATTAACAATGTCAGAAATTCTTCAGAGGCAGTAAAGAATCTGGATGAAGATGCAAGCATTATGGAGAAGAAGGCTAAGGTTGCTCAGCTGAAGAAACAGTATGATGAACTGTTAGATAGTATGGCTCAAGGCTATTAAACAGACAAAAAAAGTGCCAGGATCAAGAATGATAAAAGAAATCCTGGCACATCAAATTCTTTCTATTGGATCTTAATTTTAGGTGATCTTTTCAGATAAGCAATTTTTTATACAGAATTCAGAAATATGTTAATAAAAGCCGATATTCAATAGAATCAATCAGTTGGCTTTTTTATGAATGTCTGTAAAACATCAACTCTTTGTTTTTTCCCTTTAAAAATTTCTCGATTTTGTGAAGTACCCTCTTGTCTTTTGTATATTATTTTTTTCTTTACCAATCTTCAAAAAAATGTGATTTCTGCTAAAATAAGGCCAAATTTTTTAACGTTGAAAGAGTGTTATGCAAGAATCTATTTTACGTAAACTAGAGGCTCTGGTTGAGCGTCATCAGGAAGTTGAACAGCTTTTAAGCCAGCCTGATGTTATCGCGGATCAGGATAAATTCCGTGAACTTAACCGTGAGTATTCACAGCTGCAGGTTACAGTAACTACATATAAAGAATATACAACCGCTGTATCAGATCTTGAAGAAATGGAGCTGATGCTGAATGGTGATGATGAAGATATGAAGGCTATGGCCGAGGAAGAAATCGGTCCTACCAGAGAGAAGACTGAGCATCTTGAACATGAGCTTCAGTTACTTCTTCTTCCTCATGACAAGCGCGATGACTGTAACTGCTTCCTTGAAATCCGTGCCGGTACCGGTGGTGATGAAGCTGCTCTGTTTGCAGGTGATCTGTTCAAGATGTACACCCACTATGTTGAGTCAAAGGGCTGGCAGCTTGAGGTTATCTCTGTAGCAGAAGGTGAAATGGGCGGCTACAAGGAAATTATTGCCAAGATGTCTGGTGAAGGCGCATATGGCTATATGAAGTTTGAGTCAGGTGGTCACCGTGTTCAGCGTGTACCTGTAACTGAAACTCAGGGCCGTGTTCACACCTCCGCATGTACTGTAATGGTTCTGCCAGAGATTCCACCTGCAGAAGCTCCTGTTATCAATCAGTCTGATTTAAGAATTGATACTTTCCGTGCATCAGGTGCCGGTGGTCAGCACATTAACAAGACTGATTCTGCAATTCGTATTACCCACCTTCCAACTGGTATTGTGGTTGAGTGTCAGGATGAGCGTTCACAGCATCAGAACAGAGCCCGTGCTATGGAAGTTCTGTACTCAAGACTTGCTCAGTTAGAGGAAGATAAGAGAAATGCACAGGCTACTGAGATGCGTCACAGTATCTTAGCTTCAGGTGACCGTTCTGATCGTATCAGAACCTATAACTTCCCTCAGAGCCGTATTACCGATCATCGTATCAACCTGACTGTTTATCGTTTAGACGAAGTTCTGGCAGGTAATCTTGATCTGATGCTTAAACCTGTAATTGAGGAGTTCAAGGCAGAACAGCTTGCTTCTATGGCTTCTCAGGGTGCTCTGTAATCCCATCACAAATAAATAACTATTCACAGTTTTCTGTGGATAGTTATTAAAAATCCTTCCTATGACTATATTTGAAGCTTTAAAACTCTCCCGTGCAAAACTTGCTGGTGCAGGAATAGAAAGTGCTTCTCTTGATGCCTCTTTAATTCTTTCTTATCTGACAGATTTAACTAAGGTTCAGCTGATTACTCATGATACAGATGAACTTTCTGATGAAACTGTAAATCATTTGAATGAGCTGATAGATAAGAGAATTAGCGGTTATCCTATTGCTTATATTCTTGGATATAAGGAATTCTGGGGATTGAAGCTAAAGGTAACTGAAGATACTTTAATTCCAAGACCTGATACCGAGATAATAGTTCAAAAGGCTCTCGACTGTAAGGTTCATGGCCCAATTCTGGATATGGGAACCGGAACTGGCGCGATTATTCTGGCTTTAAAATCAGAGTATGGTGATGTGGTTGAGGCTTATGCCTGCGATATTTCTAAAAAAGCTCTAAATGTTGCCAGAGAGAATGCAAGAACTCATTCCCTGGATGTAACCTTTATTGAGTCAGACTGGTTCAGTGCTTTAGGGGATAAGAAGTTTTCTTTAATTGTTTCAAATCCTCCTTACATTGAGGAGAATGATCCCCATCTTACAAAGACTTCTCTTCCTTATGAACCTATAAGTGCTCTGACTTCCGGTTCTGATGGTCTTGATGATATCCGAATCATATGTGCAGATGCTCTCTCTCATCTGGAGTCAGGCGCACCTCTGCTGATTGAACACGGCTATAACCAGGGCAAATCCGTTGCCACTATTTTTACTGAAAACGGTTATAAGAATGTGGAAACCATCAAAGATTTAGCCGGAAATGACAGAGTAACGATTGGGTTTCTTATCTAGTCTGAAAAGAAATACGGCACCAGGTGAAGCACCTGATGCCGATAAGATCCTTATGTTTGTTTGATTGTATAGAATTAACTTATGGGTTCATTATACGGAGAATTAAATTAAAAAAGTTGATCTAGAGCAATGTTTGGAAAATATGCTCATTTTTATATAATAAATTAAACAGTCCTACGTGTTTGTTTGCCTAATCTTATATCTTCTTTGCCTAATTTTGTATAAAAACGTTTTTTTACTCTAGTTCCTTATAAAATTAAATCCGATTTATCTGCTGAAATCCTCCTTATGACCTAATCTTAAAATGAGTTCTTTTGTGAGGTCCGCCATGACAGATGTATTTGAGAAGCTATTAAAAGGAAGAAAGGTAAATATTCGCTCTGAAGAATTTGCTCCCGCAATTGAGAATATCTATTGGGCAAATGCTATGTGCCATAGAATCAATTTCAGCGAACCTGATTTTAAGATTCTGAAAACTCTTTTTGATGAACTCTTCAATGGCAAGCTCCCTCCGTCTTCAATTCTAATCCCTCCTATTCATATATATTTTCCACGCCATCTGTTTATTGGTGAGAATGTTTTTGTCAATCATAACAGTACCTTTATGGCGGCAGGAGGTATTGAGATTGGTGAAGGTACCTTTATTGGTCCTAATGTATCAATCATTACGGATAATCATGAATTTGGCTCCCTTCAGTATTTGCATCCAAAAAGGGTAAAGATTGGAAATAGAGTCTGGATCGGTGCCAATGCGCTGATACTTCCGGGAGTAACAATAGGGGATGATGCTGTGGTTGGCGGTGGAGCTGTAGTAACTTCAGATGTGGAGAGTAAGACACTGGTTGGAGGTAACCCAGCCAAGGTTATTAAGAAACTTAAGTAATTACTCGATGATTTAAGATTGAGGCAAGAGTTTTAAAGACAAAAAAAAGACGCTATAAAGCGTCTTTTTTTCACACGTCAGAATTAATCTAAGCCTGAAGTGTCGTCTGATGAACCGTTCATGTAGCCATTGCCATTTAACTCGTCATCATTACCAACAGAGCATAGTCTGTGCAGGTGACGTGGCTGGATAACCTGAAGATACTTCTTGAAAATTTTTGCGTTATGATCGGTAATAACCTCATCTGAAGTAATCTGTTTTACAAAAACTTTCTCTTCTTCTGTTTTT
>NZ_CACVSS010000105.1:0-5347 GCF_902756765.1 uncultured Succinivibrio sp.
AGGTAAGAAATACGTCCTTGAACAAGGAACTGTCGAAGATATTATTAATCTTTTCAATGAAGTTTTAGCAGCCTTATCCTATGACAAATATCCGGTAAAGAATGAATCTGTTTTAAGATCTCTGCTACAGGTCTACCTGATTGGCAAGAATCATGATGTTCGAGTTGAACAGCATAACTATAAAGGCAGAAGTGATATTCTTGTAAACTTCCCTAAACGCAGAGTGGTTCTTGAACTTAAATACACGGACAAGGAAACAGAAGAGAAGGCAAAACTGGCTGAGGCTGAAAATCAGGTTAAAGAAAAAAGTTATGGTCTTGAGGATCTTGGTGACAGAGAACTGTTACAGATAGCCTGCGTATTTAATGGAGATAAAAATAAACGTCAGATTACCTTGTTTAAGACCGTGGAATTATAAGAAAATAAAGAACCAGGACTGACTTTTAAATGTCTTGGTTAATATTTCAATAGGTTTACCAATAAATATTGCAGATGCCCCTGAGCTATAGCCATGTAACGCTCAAAAAAATCAAAAGCATAAATAAGTCAGTGAGACGTAATCATGAAACTAATTGCACAGTCAGAGAATATTGAGAATATTATTGATAAAGATTCAATATACGTTGATAAGACAGAATATATTTACAATCTGACTAAAGATTTTGATCGGGTATTCATTTCTCGTCCTCGTCGTTTTGGTAAATCTCTAACTCTAAATACCATCGGAACTCTTTTTGAAAAAGGTGTTGAGCCTTATTTCAAGGGAACATGGATTTATGACAAATGGAAGCAGGATAAATATCCTGTTCTTCATTTGAGCTTTCTTGAATATCCTACGACTGATTTAGAATCATTTAAAACTAGTCTTTGTCAGCCAATTCGTGATTTTGCCAGACTCAATGGAATCGAAGGTTATACAGACGATAATGACCCCAATAATCTGATAAGAAATATTTTTACGGTTATGCCGGATAATATGAAGATTGTTCTTCTTATCGATGAATATGATCGACAGATGACAGCTAACATCAATAATCCAGAACTGTATGAAAAATTCAGAATCTGTATCAGAGATTTTTATGGAGTATTGAAAGGTAAAAGGCAGATTAAATTCATGGCTGTCACCGGAGTAACCCGTCTTAAGGATGTATCAATCTTCTCGGTTGGCTCTGATATTATGGATTTAAGCTATGAAAATGATTATTCCTCTATGATTGGCTTTACCCGAGATGAGATCAAGAAATTCTATGATGATTATCTTAAGCTAGGTATCTCTTATGAGAAAGAAAAATCAGCTGATAGTGTTACAAATGAGGAAATTGATGAGTTTGTTGACCGAATTGCTGATAATTACGATGGATTCAGTTTTGATGAGTTTCATAAGAATAAGGTATTCTCAACCTATTCTGTAAATGTTTTTCTTCAGTCCATATACAGAAAAAAATGTGTGGAATTTGGAGACTATTGGTATGACGTAGGAGGACTTCCATCTATTCTTATGAATTACATGGAGTCTCATAATCTTGATATAGAGAAACTGCTTAATTCTGAAATTTCAATTCCATACAACGATTTTAAAAATCCGACCTCTCTCATTGATATCAACGAGAATGTTCTGATGTGTCAGACCGGATATTTAACCTTAAAGTCCGAAATAGTTCCCGGATATGACATAACCTTAGGTCCTGCAAATAGAGAAGTTAAGTCGGCCTTATTCATGCTGCTAAGTTTAAAAATCTTTAATACCCAAACAGCAGCATTCTCATTGAAGAACAGATATCTTATTGAAAGAGGATCTGCAGATGAAATTATCTTCTTATTCAACGAGGTCTTATCTGCTTTATCCTATGATAAATATCCTGTTAATGATGAATCTGTACTTAGAGCATTACTACAGGTTTATCTATTAGGAAAGAATCATGATGTTCGTATTGAACAGAATAACAGCAAAGGAAGAAGTGATATTCTTATTAACTTCTCTAAACGCAGAGTTGTGCTTGAACTAAAGTACACAAATAAGGAAAGTGAAGAACAAAAGAAACTTGCTGAAGCAGAAAAGCAGCTCATTGAAAAACGCTATGGATACGAAAATCTTGGTGACCGAGAACTGATTCAGATTGCCTGTGTATTCAATGGAGAAAAGAATAAACGACAGATTACAATGTATAAGATTGCAGGTATATCAGAAAGTGAAAAACAGTAGAAGGAAATATGGAACACTAAGTTTATTAGCAAATATTTCCATGCTACGAATCAGCAAATGTAGCTTATTATCCCACTATTAGACACGGAAAAATGTATCAATAACGCAAATGAAAAAAAAGAAAATCTTCATTTCTCTGTTTTTCGATACGACTATTTGCCCGAGATATCACGGATTATAATTAAGAAATCAAGAAAAACAGCTAATCAGTTGTTTTCTTAAGTCCTAAATATTTAACCACTCCTGTAATCATCTCCATACGAAGATCACCAAGCTTTAGCTTATCTCTTGAAATAGGAAGCGGTCTTATAGCTTTAATAGTCATATACCCTAATCTGGTGGAATATATTCCGGCTGCAAGGCCCTGACCAACAGCAGCACTGAGTTTGGCAAAGGTTTTAGCACCGATGACATCTGCAATGGCATCCGTGGACAGATCAGCAATTCCGATAAACACAACATTACGTATAATCTTTCTGTAAAGCTCAAATCTCCCCCACAGTCCACAGTGATAGCCATAGACTTCAGCAATTTCACGAACCATACGCAGTGATCGAGCAAGAGAAAAAGCCATATCAAGCCAGGCAATCGGACTTAGAGCTACCACTACACCGGTTTCACGGGAGCGTTTTATTACAATGCTTCTGGCTTTCTCATCAAGAGGACTTAAGACTTCCCTTTCATAGATATCAAATATCTCCTCAACACTGAAGTTAGGCTTCACCTTCTTTAAGAAGCTTTCCAGATGAACCTTTGATTGAGCATCATTGGCACTAAACATCTTTTTACAGAGGGCAACTGCATCAGATGAGGTCCCCTGATGTAGAGTTCTCTCATAGCGAACTCTGCTCTCATAGGTATTCTTCAGTTTCCATACAGAGGATAGCTCTCTGAAGATAGAGAGAATAACCAGAAACAGTACAAAGGAAATACCGCCTGACCAGCACCATCCGGCGATAGAACTTTTCTCAAAGGCAGAGGAAATCAATTCATAAACTTGAAGCCCACCTATGGTAATAACTAGAAGCAGAAACATGAAGATAGGACTGGACCAGAATCTTGTTCTAAGCGTCAGCTCCTGCTCTTCATCAGTTTCATCTTCAAAAGGAACTGTAGTAAGCTCCTCAGATGGGATTTCAGCTGACTTTATCTCTCTGACACTAACCGCATCTTTTACATAGAAGCCCTTTTGAAAACTCTCATTCTGATCCTGCTCACTGGTATATTCTGAGGCAACAGTTTTCTTCTCATGAAGTTTCTCTTTAGGAATTTCAAATCCGGCCTTAAACTCACTCATAGCTTGTCCTTTAAAAGATAACTCAGCATTACATCCATGTTGATATTAGGAATTGGATCACCAGGATTCATAAGAGGTGGTGGCAGCTGTCGCATAATAAAATGCTTCTGAAAATCTGCCATGCTCTGCTCTGACCACTGTGATGGAACTGAGCCAGGATAAAAGTAGTTTTCCCCTTCTCTGCCAGTTGATAGCACCTGAGTATTTCTTCCCTGATAGTTAACCTCAAGACACTTTGTGGCAGCAATTGAAGAGAGTACCATATACTGACAGTTACTGCTCTGTCCGCGAATTTCATGGGAGGCGGAGGTTACCATGGAACGTAAAAGAGATAATAAATGTTTCTCCTCATCATAGGTAACCTGATCGGCTTTGGTGGCAGCAAAGATAACCTTGTCTATCTTTGGTGAAAATATCCTCTGCAGAAGATTATTCTCGCCATAGGAGAAATTCTTAAGTAAGGTTTCAAAGGTATCATTTACGTTTACAAAGGCTTCACGACCACCTTTTAGTGCTGCAAAACAGTCAATGAGAATCACCTGGCGATCAAGCTTTGAAAACATGGTTTCATAGAAATTCTCTACAATCTCCTTCTTATAGGAGTCATATCGTTTTTTCATTACTCCATAAAGAGAATCCTTTGAATATGAAGAAGGAGCCTCCCACAGCCATGGCATAAATTCAATAATCGGAGCTCCTAAAAGATTTCCCGGAAGCACCTGACGGCTTGGGACTATAAGAGACATTCCTGCCCTTTTACACTCTAAAAGCCACTGTACGTAATGCTCTACACTTTCCTTTAGGAGACGTGGATCAGGAGCTTTACATGGGTCAAGTCTGTCTTTTAAAGCTAAAAGAGTATTACTCTTTGGAATAATTGAAGAGAGTTTTCTAACCTGAGATAGCATCATGCTGCTGAAATCCTCATAGGAGAGGTCCAGCAGCACTAGATCAATAAGCCATTCTCCAGGATAATCCCAGATATCAAGATAAAGACTGCGATGCTCTCCTGGCATCAGAAGACGATTTTCCTTAAATCTTATTTCAAGTCGGATTTCACTGATATTATCAGTGGCAACCGGCCAGAGAGGCTCAGGATTTACCAGTCCATCGTAATATTCATGATAAGGAAAGGCAGGAACAGATAAATCATGATTTGGAGCAATACCTCCGTAATAGATTCCGGATTTCTCGTATTCAGAGAATCTTGGTAATTTTTCAGAGGAACCTTCATTTCCGAAGTTTAAAATGGTATTTACTAAAGAGGTTATAAACGCAGTTTTTCCTCCTCGGGAAAAACCGGTTACTCCAATCTTTATCTCTTTATCAAAGAGACGGTTTACCCCTTCATTGATGCTGTCTGAAAGCTCATCAAAAAGACGATCAACGGTTTTGATGGGATCAGAGAAAATGCTCATTACAGCTCCTGATGTTTTATAATCTGTTATCTTCTATTTGTATTATAAAAGAAAAAGATAAGAGCTGATTTATTTATTCTTAATCCTGTTTTTCGAGTATGAACAACTTAATAAAGCAAAGTGCGTGCCCTGTTTTAAAACAGTTGTTGAAGAAGCCTTAATATTACCAAATCTAGCATTAGCAAAAGCTGAATCAGTTTTATTTGAATACAGAAATATTCTTTTGACTGTTTTAAGAGGTATTTTAAATAAATTTTTTTTCATGCCTAAGATCTTAAGAAATTAGGCTAAAACCTTATAAAAATGCGTTTTGTATAACATCGCATTTTAGCTCTTTAAAAATCTGTATTCGATGTATTCCTGAAATCGCATATATATGCGGATGCAAAAATTTCTGATTCTGAAGTTTTAACGTGGAATTTCACTATG
>NZ_CACVSS010000106.1:0-5199 GCF_902756765.1 uncultured Succinivibrio sp.
GTATGCGGTAAATCCGTATCTGTTTTTTTTACATTTACAGTTTACACGGTAAATCCACGAATTTACATTCGCGGAGGTCGTTTCATATTGTCTATTCGTTAATAAGCTTTGTAGAGAGTTTATGAATAAAGTCATTACGCTGATTTGCTATCTTCTCGTGTACTCTTGCTACCTTTAATCTCTGTTTATTTCTGTTATTTGAGCCTTTCTGCTTTCTTGAAAGTTTTCTCTGTTCCCGTTTTAGTTTCTTCTGAGATTTTTCAAGAAATTTAGGATTATCAATCTTGTTACCGTTACTGTCAGATAGAAAGTCCTTAATACCAACATCAATACCGATGAACTTGTCACTACGGGCTTTTTTCACGGGGGCAAAATCAACGTTCAGTGCCACATAGTATTTACCGGTTGCACTTCTTCTAACTGTAACGTTGTTGATATGCTCAATATCTTCTGACTGTTTAATCCTTATAAAACCGAGCTTTGGAAGTCTGATTTTATTGCCTTCGATGCGTATAGAGTTCTTCTGATTAAGAGTTCTGTAACTTAACTGATAGTAATGTTTACTTTTGAAGACAGGATATTTTGCTTTCTTCTCAAAAAATCGTACAAAAGCGTTCTCCAAATCTCTCAAAGACTGTTGTAGAGCAACAGAATCCACTTCGTTAAGAAAAGAGTATTTTCTCTCTTTCTTCATTGAAGTAAGCATAGCTGAAGTCTGGTTATATCCGACCTTTTTCCCCTTTGCATAACTCTCATTTCTGAAGGCAAGACCTTTGTTATAGATAAGACGTGAACAACCCAGAGTCTTATTTATCAACTCAGCCTGTGCTTTGGTTGGATAAGCTCTGAAAACCACGCCTTTGTTCATAATCTAGTCCGAAATAATTATATGACTATATATTATCACATAACATTACATATTACAATATATTATATAACTACAGATTACATGCAATAAAAGATATGCCTTAGATCCCACGATTCAAATCGTGGGTTTTACGGCATGTTATATAAAAAAAATGGCAGAGCGTGATAGACAAGCTCTGCCGATGTGGTATGTGATAATTAACAGCCTCATTATATACAGATACAAATTTTTATATCAAAAGAAGAGGGGAATGCTCTCCTTTTAATTACAATTCCATTTTTTTACTCCATGTGCCTCGGTTATCCGGGGCATTTTTTTTGTTCATTTTTATTGCACTTTGTAATAATTTCGTAATGTATTCTATACTTAGATTATCCGCTCAATGCGCAAGAGAAAGAGGATGCACTATGAGCAAAAAAACGTTCGAATTAGAGCCTAGTAAGCCATTAACTGCTGAAGAAAAAGAAATGCTGGAAAAGGCTAAGGACTATCCTTATATTCCAGACGAGGATTCTCCAGAATTATCTGAAAAGCAGATAAAGGAATTTCAGAGAATAATCGCTGAACGTAGAAAACAGGAAAAGAAACAGACTGTTTCATTAAGACTGACACAAAAAACATTAAATACTGCTAAAGCTTTAAGCTCTAGCTATACAAGTGTATTAGCGAATGTCTTAGAGAAAGTATTCAGAGATCCCGATGCGCTAAAGAAATATCTTTAGTGTGCACCTTAAGGATTTGAGAAATACAGAAAAAAAGCCTTCGGATTGGGACGAAGGCTAAAAACTTAACAAAAATTTTTCTATACAATTCTATTT
This sequence comes from uncultured Succinivibrio sp., assembly GCF_902756765.1. Lineage (NCBI taxonomy): Bacteria > Pseudomonadati > Pseudomonadota > Gammaproteobacteria > Aeromonadales > Succinivibrionaceae > Succinivibrio > uncultured Succinivibrio sp. Next base: position 1,687 of record NZ_CACVSS010000106.1, read on the forward strand.
TTTGTTAACTGCGTCCTTTAATGACTGTCCTGCTGAGAATGCTGGTACTTTGCATGCAGGAATCTTAATGGTTGCGCCTGTCTGTGGATTTCTGCCTTCACGTGCTTTACGCTGTGATACTTTGAAAGAGCCAAAGCCAATTAACTGAACAGGATCGCCTTTCTTTAGAGACTTGGTGATCTGCTCAAATACTGCATCAATGGTTTTCTTTGTATCTGTCTTGGTTAGACCGGTTGATTTTGCAACTGCATCAACTAATTCTGTCTTATTCATTCTTGATTTCTCCTAAACGAGGAACAGCCCTCATTTACTAAGTTATACGATATACATGCGGTTTACAGCGATTTTTAATAAATTTATGAGATAAATCATAGAAAATCGTCTTGAAGCCTAGAGTAGCAAGCAATTATGAGCGTTTTCTTAGCTAAAGACGGATACAAGCAATAAAGAGTGACTGTTTTAGTTGGTTCTAAAGAAGGCAAAGCAAATTATAGAATTCGATTTAACGTAAGCATTATTTTATGTTCTAAGAACATTGTTTTCTGTATTTGAAATAGACTTAACTTATTGAGAATAAATAAAAAATCCACTAAAAAGTGGCTGATTTGAACTTGTTGAGTGGTATAATAGATATGCGGTCTAGCCGTAAGGTGGCTCTATAAACTTAGGGTCATTCGCGGTGACCCTAAGCAGTAGAGCTTAATGTGAAACATTAAGAAAAGGATCTCAGAATGAGACTCATATTTCTAATTGTTCTAACTTTGGTTTTACTGTGCTGGTGTCTGCCCGTATGGTAAAACCGTAGATAAAGGGTGGGGAGAAATCTCCGCCCTTCGTCTTTATTATAGATCAGAAAGTTTGTAAATGAACTAAAAAGTCTTGGATATTCTGTATATGAGGTAGATACTGAGGACAACAGAAGATTCCTTGTTTCAAAGACTGACCATCTGTTTGAACCTGTTTACAAGCTTTATCTTACATGGATTTTAGAAAAAAAGGAGTAGCTTTTGAAAGTTCTGAAGATCACCGGCACCTCATCGGAAATGCTGGTATATTTAAAGGACGGCTCGGTGCTGGAGCTGGAGGGGGAGTTTACCCAGGGCGGGTTTGCCGCTTACATAAGCACCATGCGGCTGAAGAGAAGCGACAGGGCATTATCGGAGGCAGAGAAGGAGGATTACTCCCGTGAAATCCTTGAGTATAACCGTAATCGTGGAAATAAGGCTTTCAGAATAGAGCTCTACCCGGATTAAATGATCTGCGGGTGATCTGAGAATTTTCTGAGGGGCAGAAATCTTTGATCTGCTTCACAGGCGTTTTTTAGAATATAGATCTCAGAACGTATGAAAACGCTCTTTCTGTGACAGAGCTTTCTCTCCATGTTTGCATAACTTTAGATTAGGACATATCTCTCTTGAAAAACTGTTAAAAATATTAGTTTCTCCGGAATCCACCTATAGCAATGGCGATTATGTCAGGTTCACCCCCTTTATATAATTTAATTTTTTCATTGTTTTTTGATAGATTATCTCCCCCAAATTAACTGTTTTATCTTTATTGTTCAGATAAACTTCATTCATAATCCGCGTTTCTGCGCAAATCTTTTCCTGCATTTCCACAATGTGGAATTGGTAAAGGTATTCTTGGCTTTGCCAGCGTATATCTCACGTCACGAGAATCGTAAGTTCATCTGTCAGATTTAGGACAAGAAACTTGTCCCTTTAGCTGACTTCTATTGTCTAACCGTAAATAACTTTTGCCTATCCAATCGTTGTTTATGGCTTTGTTACATCAATCGATCTTTATCTAATCGGTGTAGCCCTCTACGGGCTATTCAGTAGATATTTATGATTGATGTGTTTTTATCTGCGTAATCTTTTTATTTAACAATTCCCAATGGGGACAATGCTCCCCATACGGGGATTGTTGTCCTTTTTGGCTTTTAAGGAGTCAATTATGGCAAATTTTAAAGAGCTCAATTTAGAGCAGAGTTCTCAGGAGTGGTTAGAGGTCCGTAAAAGACATATAACCGCAACTGAGGTTGCACACATCATGTCCGGACAGGACAGTATTTTTTCTGTCGTGCAGAGTAAAAGAGGTGTCGGTATTCAGAAAGACATTTCTAATTACCCACCGGTCAAGGAAGGTAAGTTGAAAGAACCGAAAATCAGAGGTCTGATTGAACAGAAATTCCCTCAACTTCTTTCCGATGATGAGTTGTTCCTACCTCAACCTAGCTGTGAGTCACTAGACGAGCCATATTTCATGGCAAGTCTCGATGGCTACAGTAAAAAGGCTGATTTGATTGTTGAAATCAAGAATGTATTCTCCCGATACGACAAGAATTGGTATGAATTACTGCAGAAAGGTCTTAAAGCCCCCATACCTAAAAAGTATGGCTACTACTATCAGGTGCAGTGGCAACTGATGGTCACTAAGGCAAAAGCAGCAATGATTGTGTTTCACCATAGCAATGATGCAACTGAGGTTAGCACTGAGAACATTAGGATCTTTCCTATAAAGCCTAATCTCAAAGTGCAGGAGGAACTTAAGAAAATCGCTCTCAAGGTTAAGGAGATTATGCTGAATAATCTTCCCGTTGAGCCGGAACAGGGCGATAAAGTACAGGTTACTGAACAGACTTTACCTTCAGAAGTGTCTCAACTGATTGACGCTTACAGAAATACAGAAAACACCTATAAGGAGTTATCTGCAAATCTGGATATACTCAAGAAAGAGAGACAGAAAGTGGTTAACAGATTAGGTCAACTGCTGTTAACTGACAATCAGACAAGTGTCTACACTGATGATTGGATGGTTACAAAATCAATGAGAAAGGGCACAGTCAATTGGGACGGCATGATCAGAGATGGGGTAATCACTGAAGAAATCTTGGAGAAGTACCGTAGCAGCGGTAGTCCTTATACAAGATTAACGTTAAAAGGCGTTTAATAACAGAAAATACCTGGGGGTCATCAGATCACCTTGTTTTTAGACCCATGGGGCTATATGAAGCTCCATGGGGCTCATATAGCCTTTAAGGAGACTATATGAAGAAAAATAGAACTCATAGCTTTAATTCTGGGTGTAAACAGCCTAAAATTAACCTAAGAGATTTAGATCAGAAGAGCCAATTTGGGGCAGATAATAGCAATAAAGAAAGTATATTCCGACCTTTTATCCTGCAGTGTTTTGCAGGTGTATTCGGATATTTCTTTGTTACTTGTGTATCTCCGGCGTTAACGAAAGAGCAAATCTCGTATATTTGCGCTTTTGCTATGTTAAGTCTGTTAATTTGGTTCAAGATAGGAGATTAGACAATGGATTATTATTTTATCGGAGCTTTCATCCTAACAATGCTTGTTGTAAACCTGTTGGGATATTTAGCCACCAGACATAAATAGTTTCTCTGTTGAACCCAACCTCCGCAGATCATAGTTACTAATTTTTGATCTGCTTCTTTGGGAAGGGTACACAGAATAATTCAAAGAGATCTCTAGTTTTTTTAGGGAT
>NZ_CACVSS010000107.1:0-5173 GCF_902756765.1 uncultured Succinivibrio sp.
TGGAGGAGCAATTCTCCAAGAGATCGTGTAAGACGTAGTTCGCTATGCTGTGGTCTATGAAACAGGAATCCCATCGACTTCAGTCGTGGGAGAGTCAAAGACTCTCAAAGAGTGCAGCTCTTAGTGGGACAGATTTCCAAGTGATTGAATATAGCAGTCCTTTCCTCCAAAGCCAATACCAATGCCATATACATTTGTATATTTTTCAGCAAGATATGGTTCTGCATATCTTTTATCAATAATCTGCTTTGCAGCATCTTCTGCACACCGGATACGCTCAAGACGTTCGTTCCTGCCTTTTTTAAATTCAATAACAGTTACTGTATCTGTTGCATTGTTTTTTAAGACAATATCAGGGAAACCGTCTCCGCTTTCAATTTCCTCATGAAAGGATATGCCTTTCGCTGCACTGGCTATTCCAATAACTCCAACCATAAAGCCATGGTAGTAGAGCTCATCACCGCTGTTTCTGATACTTAAGAACTCTTTTAGCATGGAGCTGATTAAAGCCTGAGCTTCTTCAGTCTTGTTCTCCATGAGCAAATCAACAAGTTTTAACGCCTGATTGTACCAGTAAGGATTATCCTCTCCGTATAGATATTCTCTTTTCTCGTTAAAACAGGCCAGAACTTCCTGATTTGGAATTTTTACAGTCACTTTTCCGGTGAGTTCTGAACCTTCGGCAAAGGTTACATAGCCCGTATGCAGCATTAGTGTCATAAATACATCAAAGCTGACTCTGTTTCTAAGATCAGGATAGGTTGTAAACTCCTTTATGCTGATATCAATTGTTTCCCCATCAAGAAGCTTTTGAAGTTTATCGATATTCTCTGCATTGTGTGCTTCCATACTGTTGTCGGTAAACATGGTGATAAGATCGTTACCACTGGTGTTTACCCAGAATGGCTGAGGTTTATCAGTTGAGCCGTGAAGAACTTCATCACAGTAGCTTATCAAGCTCCATGGACAGTAGATATGTTTATCGTCAAATCTGTATCCGTCATACCATTCTTTAACTTCATTCTCTTTCTCGGAAAGACCACAGTCAGCCAGGAGTTTTTGTGTCTCTTCTTCTGTGAAACCAAAGAATCCGGTATAAGGTTCTCTGTTCATGCCATAGGTTGTGAAGTTATTGGCATCGGTAAACACACTCTGATGGGCTATACGCAGACAGCCTGAGACGATTCCCTTGTATAGCCATGGCTCATTGTCTTTTTTGAAAATATTACCGCTTAAGGTTCGAATGATACTGAGCATATCATCATAGTAAGGTTCTTTAGCAATAACAGCTTTCTGCAAAGGAACATCATATTCATCAATAATAACTATAACCTTGCGTCCATACTCCTTGTACAGCATGGAGGCAATCTGTGGAATAGCTGTGCCGAGAATGGATATAGCTCTATTCAAATTTTGCGGATTATCTAGTTCATCCTGTTTATCTTTACAAAAAGATTTATTCTTTTTGTATTTCTCAATATCATCGAGATCTTGCTTTGAACTCTCAATCAGAAACAAAAACTCATCATATAGCAGTCCAACTTTATAGACGAGCTGAGATACAGCCTGCTGAAAACAGGCCCCCTCTACAGTTTTAAAGGAAATACTGATGACAGGAAGCTCTCCCATTATTTTTTCACGGAGTTCTTTGTATTCATCTCCTGCAACCGCCAGATTTCTCCCGTTATCAATAAAAAGTTTCTGCTGATAGGATTTATCCCCGGGATTTTGATAATTGAGTCTGCAGAACTGCCTGATTAGATCAAGATTAAGAGTTTTTCCGAATCGGCGAGGACGTATAAAAAGAGCATTCAAGACTTCAGAACCGCTCATAAACAGTTCTTTTAAATATGATGTCTTATCCACGTAATAGGAATTTTTTTCAATGATTGTTGAAAAATCTTCAATACCGGTTAAAAACAAAATATCCTTATTCATATACGCCTCTTCTTTTTTAGATAATTTTACCACAAGAAAGAATAAGTTAAGAGATTATAACCGCCCTCAAATCAGAAATCTGCCTGAGTGAATTTTAAATGCTGTTGAAGCTGCCGTATCTCATAAGCTCAAGCCTGTAGGCAAGATCCTTGCAGGGGCTAATAGCAGCATGGATACTAGAAAACAATACTTCAGGTTTACCCTTAAACCTGTTTATAAAAGATTAGGCGGTATAAACAGTCTAAATGCTCCAGCCTGCGAAATTTCACTGTAAGGCTTTACCTGTCAGGCTTCTTTGTAATCTGTAAGAGCAGAATCTCATTGGAATATTTAACGCTCAGATCATATACAACCGCTCAGAATGAAAAGAAGATTTCCTGTATAATCATCAGAGTATATTAAAGAGTGTGTTCATAGCTTATCTGATACTGAGAAGGATAATCCATCTATGTCAGCTGTGAATTGAAATGGCTCGAAACTGGATAAACGTCTTAAAGAAAAGAGAAGAGTCTTCAATGAAATTAAAAAAAATCGTAGAGCAGATTGATTCTGTCTGCGCTGATGCGACCCCACAACTTTTACACCATTTTATTAGAAGCTATGTTCTTTCTATACCAGAACCTAATCGAGAGTCATTTTTAAAGCAGCTTTCGCTGGCCTGTAGTAATTCTAATAAACTAATTAGTACAAAAGAGTCTGACAGGTTAATCGTTAAAAGCATACTTGATGAGATCTCATCTTTAGAAGATTTCTTCTCCCAACTAAAAAAAGACAGTGTTTTTCTTGAAACCAGAAATTTAGATTCCTTCTATGATGACGAGGATGATTATGATGGAGAAGAAGATGAGTATGACGATGATGAGGATGATTTTGATGACGATGAATATGAAGACGATGATGCCGATGAAGAATCGTACGATACTGATGAAGATGATGACTATGATGCAGATGATGAAAATGACAAAGCTGAAAACTGTAATATTTACACTTCATTAAGCTGCGTCTTTACTGACAACTTCAACATTAAAAACAATATCTGCAGGTGTTTGGAAATCGTCCATAAATGCTCTGAACTAGAGCTTTATCAGGAAGGCTATAAGCTTGCCAAAAAGCTTTATGCGATTAAGGTAAAGATTAAGGGAGAATCTTTTCTTCATAATCAATCTGACACGCTTTCCCTGTGGGAGCTGCATGAACATAAACTGATTTCTGATGACAAGCTAAGACTTTTTTGTGAAGAATATCTCTCATTTTTATATTTCTGTACAGATGGAGAGAAAAGAATCTCTCTTGTCTTAGAGCTTTTGTTTAATGTCGAAAATTACTTAAACTGCGATGTAGTTGAGCCTTTGAGTTTTTCTACTTTAAAGAATGACTGTTTATCGGATCTAAAGCGCCTTGACGTTTTTCTTACTGATCTTATCGGTGCAATCGCAAAGAAAGGTCCTGAGTCTGATATCTACCTTTATGTAAATGTGCTTTTGCCTCTGATTTCATCTCCAAAGCAACAGGAAGAACTGCTCTTAAGTCAGGCCAGTTCTAATCCGGATCTTATAAGAGACTATGTTGCTTCTGTTATTGAGGATAAACCTGAGGCGGCTCTTGATTTAATCTTAAGTGTCCCTAAGATATCCTCAAATACTTTGGAAAAATTTGAATTACTTGATCTTGGTATACTTGCTGCCTCTCATTTCAAAAAACAACAGGCACTTGAGGATCTATGTCTTGAGCTCTTTACCTGTATGCCATCATTAACCAATTATCTAAAGCTTCGCTATTATTCCGAGAATTACCATAAATACGATCACAAGATTCAGGATATCCTAAAGCAGAACAATCCTCAAAAAAATGGGGCATCCTCGAAATTTGGCTATCAGCTGTTCTTTTTTGAAGACAGCTTTTTACTAGAACCATCCCCTGAAAGCTATTATTTCATCTGTCTTATTGAAGGCAGATTTGATGAATTTTTTGAGAATATACAGAAGACTGACTTTAAAAAAGGTCCTGCCTATGATTTTGGCAACAATGTGTTCTATAAAGGGCTCCTTCTTTGTGCTTTACTTTTAGCCGGAAAACATGATGAAAATATGGACGAAAAGACTGCAAAGAGTAAAGCTTTAGGAAAGCCGTCGCATAAATTTATAAAGAAAGATTTAGCTGAAATGTTTTCTCTGGTGCTGTATTTTGATTATTTAGATCTTTCTAAATTAGAGAATCTTAAGATTTATGCAGAGATTCCATCAGAAAAGCTTATAAGTCTGTGGTTTGAAAATACAGTTCTCTCAGCGGATGATACTGTAAGCCTGCTCCGTGATTTTAGCTCTAATGTTACAGATATGATTGATACTGTGCTAGAGGCCAATCGCACCAGTCTGTTTCCAGCCATAGCTGAATGGATTAAGGTTTTATCTGAGATCTATACTTACTATGGTGAAGAGCAGAGACTTGTTGAACTGCAGGATCTGATTCTAACGAAATACTCAGGTAAGAAAACTCTTATCAACCTTTTAAAAAAGAAAGGAATAAATCTTGAGCATTCCTTAGGTGAGGTTCTGAATAATGTTCAGCGGGTGTAGATAGGGGTAGATATCTTTTTATTACCAAGGATACTGCTGGTATCTTTTTATTATCTAAGATATTGACGGTATCTTTCTATGATCCAAGATAGAAAAATAGCTTTATGATCAGAGTTAAAAAAGCTTTATGAGCAGAGTTAAAAAAGCTTTATGAGCAGAGTTAAAAAGCTTTATGAGCGAAGGTAGAAAAACAGCAGAGAAAATGTGAAGCTGCTGATTAACATCAGGCAGAAATGCTGATTAACTGCAGGCAGATATGCTGATTAACTGCAGGTAGTAATATAGTGAAAAGCCCTCTTTGGCTGATGAAAAAAGACAGTTCTTAAAGCTGTAATAATGTCAGATCATAAAGCGGTATATTAGAGAAGTGTTACAGATATTTTAATGCTGTTAACAGCATTAAAATGTTAAGAGCCAGATTATAAGAATTCACGGCGATAAGGAACACCATGGAAAAGAAAAAAATCATAGTAGGAATGCGTTCTCTAACCGAGATTAGAGAAAGTAACGGCATTTATGTCGATAAAACCAGATTTATTGACTATCTTGAAAATAGTGCTGGTACAAAAGTTCCTGTATTCCTGCGTCCAAGACGTTTTGGAAAGAGTCTTACAGCAAGTATGCTGCATAATTACTACGATATCAGTAAAAAAAATAAG
>NZ_CACVSS010000108.1:0-7774 GCF_902756765.1 uncultured Succinivibrio sp.
TTTACTAACCGCATGAGAGGTAAAAGCATTAGACATATAATTGAGGTTGTATCTAAAACTCCAAGGATGCCTAAAAATGCTTAACCAACCATGCATGAATCTGGTTGGCAGTTCTCCTGAAATCACAGAAACCAAGAGACTAGCCAGAGAATTTGCAGCAGTAGATACGACTGTACTTATCACAGGAGAGTCTGGAACGGGAAAAGAACTTTTTGCTCAGAGTATCCACAATGCCTCATCCAGACGAAACGGACCTTTTGTGGCTGTTAACTGCGCAGCTCTCCCAGTTAATCTTCTGGAAAGTGAGCTGTTCGGATACGTAGAAGGTGCATTTACGGGGGCAAAACATAAAGGAAAAGCAGGCCTTTTTGAAATGGCCCATCACGGTACGATTTTTCTTGATGAAATCTCGGAGATGGAAATGTATGCCCAGAGCAGACTACTCAGAGTGATTCAGGAAAGACAGGTAATGAGACTTGGTGATGACAAATACATTCCTGTGGATGTAAGAATCATTGTGGCAACTAACAAGCCTCTGGCACAACAGGTAAGCAAAGGAGAATTCAGACAGGATCTCTATTATCGTCTTAAGGTATTAACCTTCAGAGTACCTCCTCTAAGAGACCGTAGCGGTGATATCAGGGTACTTGCAAAATATTTTCTTGACCATTACTGCAGCAAACACGGTCGAGTCAGGGCTTTTTCAAAGGAAGCGCTGAATCTGCTTGAAAAATACAGCTGGCCAGGAAATGTTCGTGAACTCAGATACTTCATTGAAAGAATGGTTATTGTTACTAAACAGAAAGAAATCAGTGGTGGTCAGCTTATGACCTACTGGGATGACCAGGATCTGAGTAGTTCTCAGAATGCCAGTGCTCCTTTAAAACCTGTATCAGATGAGAAGGAACGTATCAGACAGGCAATTGAACAGGCTGAAGGAAATATAAGTAAAGCCGCAAGAATACTTGGAATTGACAGAAGCACAATCTATCGTAGGATGAAAACAGAGCAAAAGAAATAGTGTTGCAGAAGTATTTAATTGCAACACTTTATGTAGCATCAAGATTTTATTAAAACAACTAACTCCTTAGAAATCAATCTATTAGTGCATGGCACGCTTCTTGCTTTACATAACTGTACCAATAAGGAGAATAAAATGAAAGTAGTACTGGCTCCTGATTCATTTAAAGGAAGTCTAACCTCTTCTCAGGCTGCGTCTGCCATGGAAAGAGGAATCAGAAAAGTATTAAAGGACGCACAGATTGAGAAAGTATGGATTGCTGACGGCGGTGAAGGCACTGTTGAAGCCATTGTTTCCATGACCGGCGGACAGTATGTTCATACAAAGGTAGAAGGTCCTTTAGGAGAAAAGGTTGACGCTGTATGGGGACTGTGTACGACAGAAAATGGAAAAACCGCTGTAATTGAAATGGCAGCTGCCTCAGGCATTCTAATAACTCCGCAGGAAAAAAGAAACGTAAAAAAAGCCTCCACATTCGGAACAGGACAGCTTATCAAGGCAGCCTTAGACAGTGGAGCTTCATGTATTATCATCGGTATTGGAGGTTCTGCCACCAATGACGGTGGTGCCGGTATGGCTCAGGCCTTAGGAGCACAGTTCTACGACAGTGAGGGGAAGATTCTGCCAAAAGGAGGAGAGGCGCTTTCGAAACTGCACAGTATCGATTTAAGAAATCTCGACCCCAGACTTAACTATACAAAGATTCTTATTGCCTCAGATGTAAAGAATCCTCTTTGTGGATCACATGGCTGTTCAGCAGTTTACGGTCCGCAGAAAGGAGCAACGGCTAAGGATGTTGAGATTCTTGACAAGGCGCTTGAAAATTATGCTGCTATTGCCAGAAGAGATGTAGGCATTGATATCAGAAATGTTCCTGGAGCTGGTGCTGCCGGTGGTCTTGGTGCAGGACTGATGCTATTTGCCAACGGCAAAATGGAACCGGGAATAGAACTGATATTAAATATTATCGGTTTTGAAAACATTGCTAAAGACGCAGATCTGGTGTTCACCGGAGAGGGCTTTACAGACTCACAGACAGCAAACGGAAAAGCCCCTGTTGGAGTTGCTGCCATTGCTAAGAAATATAAGATTCCGGTTATATGTCTTTCTGGAGGTATCAGCTCTGATGCCTCTGCGCTCTATAATCATGGAATAGATGCGGTGAGTGGAACTCCTTGTGCTCCGATAAGCCTTAATAGTTGTATAGAGAACGCGGCGACAATGCTGGAAGATGCCGCAGAACGGATAATTAGACTGGTTTTGATAGGTACAAAGCTAAATAGAAAATAATGTTCATTGCTCTTATAAAAGGTAGCAGCTTATATGCTACCTTCTTTTTTGGGTGACAGAGCCTTTCAGAGAAATATATCTCTACTCTTATATTCTGAGCTGACCTTGAAAAAAAGCTATATCAGATCGTCATAAACCACGAAGATCACTGAGCTTTTGCCCTTTTCCCCATATTCCTCAAGTCTGATGATCATGACATTTGAATTCTGTCGCTGCCATTCCTCAAACTGCTGTAATGCCATAGAAGTCTTTCTTCTTTTAGATCCGCTCTTGAAGTCATCTAAAAACTGTTTGACTCTGACCATGGTTTGCTCCTTACGGGCACAAAAAAACCGTTAACTATAAAGTGTAACGGTCTGCGCTCGGTAATGTCTGACTGTTTAACATCGGGGTGACAAAGTCTCTGTGCACATATCTATAACCTCCAGGTATACGAGCTGTCTCGTATTTCAAATGTGCAGCAGTCAATAGTTCACGTAAATAAATATATTCTCTACAGTTTACCATGCATTTTCTCCTAGCTATCTTCATTTTAGAAAAAAAATATGTCTAATAGAATAATCAATTGAATTTACATCACAAAAGAATTTATTTTTCCGTAAAAAACTGAGATACAGCTTAAAAAGTTTAAATAAACGGAACTCTTTTGGGGAAAGCTTTACAAAAATAGTGCATTTATAAAACTGTGCTGTATTAGCAAGAAGAATCTATAATGCTTTGGTATTATTAATCTATTGCGCTAAAGAACACAGCTCTGGCTTATATATGCCATGCAGTGACAATTAAAGCATCCACATAAAAATAAAACGAAACAGTGTCACACCAGTCAATTAACCTAAGGCTATTTAGTAATGAAAGAATTTGTAACCTTAAAAAACGGATTAAAGATGCCTCGTCTGGGTATGGGCATGTGGTATATAGGTGAGGAATCATCAAAAGCCCGTAGTGAATATGAGGCTATCCGTATGGGAATAGATTCCGGCGTAAAACTGATTGATACAGCTGAAATGTATGGAATGGGCCGTTCTGAAGCCTTTGTAGGCAGAGCCATCAAAAACTATGACAGAAGCTCTCTGTTTCTGGTGTCAAAGGTACTTCCATCAAATGCCGGTCGTAACCACATCCGCTATTCCCTTGAGCATTCACTGAAACGTCTTGAGACTGATTATCTTGATATGTATCTGTACCACTGGATTGGAGATACACCTTTCCCTGAGGTGGTAGAAAGCATGGAGCGCTTTGTTGAGGAAGGAATAATCCGATCCTGGGGTGTTTCAAATTTTGATACCGAGGATATGGTTGAGCTTGTAGAACACAGCGGAGGAGAGAACTGCGTCGTAAACCAGGTGCTCTATCATCTAGGCTCACGCGGTATTGAATACGATCTGCTGCCATACATGAAGGAGAAGAACATCTATCCTATGAGCTACTGTCCTTTAGCTCAGGGAGGATCACTTGCAAAAGGAATTCTTCAGAATGAAACCGTCCTGACGATAGCCAAGAGTCATAATCTGAGCACATCTCAGGTACTTTTGGCTTTTGTACTGGCAAATGAGGATATGATTGCAATTCCAAGAAGCTCAAGCGCCAGACACACTCTTGAAAATGCGGCGGTAAGAAACATTACCCTGACCGCTGAAGAGCTGGAGCTTTTAAATCAGGCCTTTCCAGCCCCTAATCACAAGGTACCTCTGGATGTATGCTAATCAACACTGCAAAGCAGCTTTAACAACAGCCCCTTTAACTGCATTGCATCATCCATAGTAAAACCGCTGCTGTTATTGCTGATTTTACAGCAGATCTGCTGAGGAATAACCAGAGCTTTTTCCCTAAGCTTACGTCCTTCCTCAGTAATTTCAGCTATTACCACACGTTCATCTGACTCATCACGATATTTTCTGATCACGCCCAGGGCACAGAGTTTCTTGAGAACCGGGGTCAGAGTTCCTGAATCCAGATACAGCTTGGCGCCTAAATCCTTGACAGAGATCTTCTCATGCTCCCACATTACCATCATGGTTACATACTGGGTATAGGTCAGATCCAGTTCCTTAAGCAGGCTGGCATAGGTGTTAACCACTCTTCTGGCACAGGCATACAGAGGGAAACAGACCTGGTTCTCTAAAAGCAGAGGATCGTTCTTATCTTTTTTAGTCATAGCTTAAAATCCAAGGTGAAAAAATATTTTAAGACTGTCTTCATGACAGAGCCAATTCACTCTTATGTTTTTATTGTAGCAGTTTTCTGAGGTCTTTCTAGCCTTAATCGGCCATACAACCGCAGATTCTGAATCTATACTTCGATTATAATTTAAAATTTTATTAGATTTAATTTGACACAATTTAATTTTACTATATAATACATAATATATTAAACATCACGAAAAATAAAGAGGAATTAATTATGTCAATGATGCCAGTAAATACAGAAAGTTTTGATAAGGAAGTTTTAGGTGACGATGGCTTCAAGATGATGTTCATCGGTGCCGAGTGGTGTGGACACTGCAAAGCCATGAAACCAGGAGTAATGGAATTTTCATCTGAGAATCCTGAGATTAAGCTTTGCTATGCAGATGCTGACGAATCAGAAGAACTCTTAAGTAAATTCGGAATTACCAGTATTCCTACTACTCTGGTCTTCAAGGATAAGAAAGAAGTTTTAAGAAAGGTTGGAGCTCTGTCCAAGCAGGAGCTTGGTGAGATCGTTAAGACCTACCTATAGCAAGCAAAAAAAGTAACCAACAGCTGTTATGCCTGAAAGATCATTTTCAGGCATTTTTTTTCTTAGAACTTATATTCGAAATCCAGGTTTACACCCTTCATCTCATATCCAGGGTTATGTGAATTCATACCGTTTGAGGCATGAGCATAAAGAAGGGTCAGACCTAAGGCAGAATAATTTCCCAGCTTATAGCTGAAGCGTGGACCTACTCTCCACAGGAAATCATAGGCACGGGCGCCAGCAGGATGAGCCTTGGTGAAGAATCTCATGGTACCGCCGACTTCCAGAGCGGTGTAGAAGCTGCCGAAAGGATTGAATTCAAGACGACCCATTATTGATGGTCCGATACCAAAGGCATCTGAATCCTTCTTTTCATCCTTATCCATGTAGCCGTTGGCAATGGAAGCTGTTCCGCCATAGTAGAATGACAGATAGTCGTTATTCCATAAATGTTTATAGACATGCAGATTATAGTTATCTACATGCTTATCTGACTTGTTGTGCTTCAGATATTCGGCCTGAAAATCCCAGCCTTCAACACATGAGGTCTGTGCGCTGGCAGATAATCCCATAAACAGAAGTGAAGAAATAACACATGCCTTAGTCAGTTTGTTCAGGTTTATCATTCTTGAAATCCGATAGTTATATTTATTTTTTCTTCTTTTAAAAGTATTTTTAGATTTTAAAAAAAAAGAAAAAAAAAATAACCGATCAAACTCGCAAACCTAAGCAAATACACAATAAAATTTCAGAAAAAACAAAAAGAAGAGATATAAATGTAAAATTTATGTTGCATTTAGTTAGATATCTAATTATATTTATCTGCAGATTAGTTAGACATCTAACTATATTTTGATTTACGGAATATTTCAGCAAAGAAAGTCATGGTTATGAAACACTGCATCGTCGCTTTATCTTCAACACTGCACCGCTTCGCAAGAGAGTTTCTGGAAAGACAGCTTAAAGAGAACGGTCTTAAAGGAATTGTACCTTCCCATGGAGATATCCTGGCTAGTCTGTATCAGAAGCAGACGCTCACAATGCAGGAGCTGGCCTGCAGGATCAACAGAACCAAAGCTACAACCACGGTACTGGTGGATAAGCTTGAAAAACTTGAGCTCGTATCAAGAGTTAAATCTGAGAAGGACAGCCGTGTATATCTGGTTTCCTTGACCGTGAAAGGCAAATCCTATGAACAGCTTTTCAATCAGATTGCTGAAAATATGAACAGCAGATTAATGAATAATCTTTCAGAAGATGAGGCAAATCTTCTGGAAAAACTTTTAACCAAAGCTATATCTGGCTTTAACAAATAATAGAGAGGTAATTAAAAATGGCATTTGAAGTTCTACTATCAGACAAGTCAAAGAAACCAGAGCATCAGGCTGAGGCAGCAAACGTATCCTTTGCAGACCTAGGTTCGTTTGATGGCATTAAGGACTATATCATGGAGTGTCCTGATGCCAAGCTTACCATGAACTCAAAACTGTTCTTAAAAGATCTGCTGAAGTTAACCGGAATGGAAATGTCCTTTGGCTATATGGAACCAGACACAGTTGGACCATTTTCACACAAACACAAGCTGAACGAAGAAGTGTATGTTGTGCTTAACGGAAACGGTATCATGACTGTAGACGGTAAGGATTATCCACTGAAGGAAGGTTCTGTAATAAGAGTTGATCCTAAAGGTGTGCGCAAATTGTCATCTGGAGATAAGGGACTGACATATATCTGTATTCAGACCAAGCGCAACTCCCTTGAAGGTTATACCATGACAGACGGAGAAATATTGTAACATTCTCATTTTGCTAAGTTTTATTTGGGACAGACATCAGCGCTGTCCCTTTTACTGAATATTAAACAAAATTAACCTGCCATTTCACTATATTCAACTGATTTTTTTCTATAACAGAAAAGCCCTCTTCCGATAACAAAATTCACCTGTATTACCTCATAAGTGACGATTAAATCACATTTTCTTTAAAGTCGGATATAAAAAAATACAGATCAACTTATTTTAATCAAATTGCAGTTTTAATTTAAAAAGGCAATAAATAATGTACTTTTCAATTAAAATAAAAAAGTAAATATTTTTAAGTTTTTCCTTATTATTCAATAATATTTTTTAATTTTTGCTTAATAACCTAATTGTAAAAGTATTTTTTAGATGCTAGTATTAGGCGCTTTTTTAATTTTTCATAACAGAAAATACTTAGAAAAGAATTATTAAAAATTTGAATCAACTTCAAGGATTATTGAACATGCTCAAACTCTTTATTCCAATAGGTGTTGCTCTTGCACTCTTATCCGGCTGCAAGAATACCGCCTCACAGGATAACAATCTCGATGCAGGCCGTGTTGCATCCTCAATCAGGAAAAACCGTACCACTCTCAGTGAAGCAATGCTGAAAATCGGAGAACCAGTCTTTATATCACAAACGAAAGACGGAAAAATAATTGCGGGCTTTAATCTTGAAAACAAAGCCTTTACCGACGATTACACCAACAATATCATTAACGGGACCATGACTTTCGGAGAGAAATCCACTCTGATCCCCAAGATTACCAAGAATATATTTCTTGAACTCGATGAAAACAATGTTGTCACCGGATTTAAACTTGCAGGCGCAGCCTGGGTCGAAAGTAAATGGTCAGAAATAAATCTCTGACCTTTATTTTGCCTGATCCATATTCCAAGGCATCAGTGCATACAGAATCTCACTTGGAATGCTGTGAGATTTA
>NZ_CACVSS010000109.1:0-5019 GCF_902756765.1 uncultured Succinivibrio sp.
CCTGCTGTTTCTCTGGTCATGCCTGGGGTAATATTACCTGAGACAAAGTTACAGAAATAGAAAAGCATCCATCCTGCTACAACAACATAGAAAGCCATCAGGATATAATTACCTGAAAACTGCCACCATTTGTTGAAATGCCAGTGAGATCCAGGCTGTTCAAGTCTTTCATAACAGTAAGCCATTGAACTTCTTGAAGCTCTACCAATAGCAAGCTCAACCGTAAGTAAAGGAATACCTACAGAAAGCAGGAAAAACAGATATAAAAGAACAAAATACGCACCACCGTACTGACCTACAATGTATGGAAATCTCCAAACATTACCAATACCCACAGCACAACCTGCGGCAATCAGAAGGAAGCCTAGTCTTGTTCTAAATACTTCCCTAGTTCTTACCTTAGTACTCATAGAATTATGTTTCTCGTTATTATTATTTATTAAAAACTGATATATAGCCTTGAATTAAAAGGAAAACAACAATTAAAGGCAATACATATTTGAAATAGAACTTAAATTTATTGGTTAATTTAAATCCCGACCCCTTATTGGTCTCCTTTAAATATTTATCAAATCCCCAGCCATAATTCCATGAGACGTATAAAACGTAGATTATTGCACCAATTTGGAGAATATTCTGAGAAAGAATAAAATCATACAAATCAAGAATTACTGTTCCTTCTCCTAGAGGATGTACATCTGACAATACATTAAATCCGAGGATTACAGGTAAGGACAGAACAAGAATCACAATACAGTTGTAAACAACTGCTTTCTTTCTTGAAATGCTGAAAACATCAATGCTGATACCGACAATATTTTCGAACACAGCGATCAGTGTTGAAACAGCAGCAAATAGCATAAAGATAAAGAAGATACTTCCCCAGATCTGGCCTGCAGCCATATTTGAGAAAACAGAAACCAGAGTAACAAAAATCAGCCCAGGGCCCTGTCCTGGTTCAACTGAGTAGCTAAAGCAGGCAGGGAAAATAATGATACCAGCTAAAATTGCCACTATGGTATCTAAAAGAGTAATCACGGTTGCTTCATAGGTTATAGACTTATTAGAGTTCATATATGAACCGAAAATCTGTAGAGAACCGACACCTAAACCTAAGGTAAAGAAAGCCTGACCAAGTGCGGCATACAATACCTCATAAAGATTCTGTGATGAGATCTTTGAAAAATCAGGCATTAGGTAAAATTCTAAGCCCTTTTCAAATCCTGGTAGAAAAAAAGATCTTGCGGAAAGGAAAATCAGCAGCATAAACAGCAAAACCATCATTGGTTTGGTTATACGCTCAACTCCTTTTCTAACACCGCATGCACATACAGAGAAGCCAACCACAGTAACAATGACAGTACAGATTATCTGAGTAACAGGATCAGCAAGTATTCCCCCAAAAACGGCGCCTGAATCAGCCTGGCTCATAGGAGAAGAAGTAAACTCACCTAACAGCATTTTTGAGGAGTAATAAAACATCCATCCTGTAACCATGGTATAGAAAGCCATCAGGATATAATTACCCGTGATCATGAAATATTTGCAGATATACCATTTTTTGTTAGGAGTCAGAATTTCAAAAGAACGACCAATAGATCTTCTTGAAGCTCTACCAACAGAAAGCTCAATGGTTACAAGAGGGATTCCTAGCAGAATCAGGAATGCAATATAGATAAGTACAAATAAAGCGCCGCCATACTGACCAGTGATATAAGGGAAACGCCATACATTTCCAAGACCGATTGAACATCCTGCAGCAATCAGAAGGAAACCAAGTCTGGAAGTAAACTGTTCTCTATTATTGTTTTGCGTACTTGTCATTTTTTTTTCTCACAAAAAAGGCCCGTATTTTTAACGAGCCTTGTTTTATTTAACATAGCACAAGCAGAAGATTATTCTTCGCGTGGGCTATTCTCATATGGATTTGGCAAATCCTCAGATGAGGCCTGAACATAAGTGTTCTCTGCTGGCTCAGCATCTTCATCCAAATCAACTTCTGGAGCTGAATCCTGTTCTGTCTTCTGCTCATCAGCTTCAGTCTTTGCATTCTCAGCTTCAGCTAATGCCTTGATTGATAAGCGGATTCTTCCGGTATTATCAATATCCAGAACACGAACACGAACTTCATCACCAACACATAGATAATCATTTACATTCTCTACACGCTCTTCGGTGATCTGAGAAATGTGTACAAGACCATCTCTGCCTGGAAGAATGTTAACAAAAGCACCAAAATCAGTGATTCTTACAACTTTTCCATCATAATCCTGACCAACTTCAACTTCAACTAAAAGATCATTAATGCGCTTAATTGCAGCATCAGCAGAAGCTAAAGAAGAAGCAGAAATCTTTACAGTACCATCATCATCGATATCAATCTGTGAATTGGTATCTGCCTGAATTGAACGTACGTTAAAACCGCCCTTGCCGATAACTTCCTTAACCTTGTTTGCAGGAACCTTAATGGTTACTACACGTGGAGCATAAGGAGAAAGAGTTTCACGAGGACCAGGAATTGCCTTCTGCATTACATTCAGTAAGTGAATTCTTGCAGCATGAGCATCAGTTAATGCATTCTGCATGATTTCACGGGTAATACCGTCTGTCTTGATATCCATCTGTAGAGCGGTAACACCGTCACGGGTACCGGCTACCTTGAAGTCCATATCACCTAAATGGTCTTCATCACCCATAATATCGGTCAGAATTGCAACTCTGTCATCTTCTTTAACAAGACCCATTGCAATACCGGCAACAGGAGCCTTGATAGGTACCCCAGCATCCATCAGTGATAGACATCCTGAACATACAGATGCCATTGAAGATGAACCGTTTGACTCAGTAATTTCTGAAACGACACGGATTGAATATGGGAACTTCTCCATCTCTGGAAGCACTGCTTTTAAAGCTCTCTTGGCAAGACGACCGTGACCGATTTCACGACGCTTTGGAGAACCAATAAGACCAATCTCACCAACACAGTATGGAGGGAAATTATAGTGAAGAATAAATCTGTCTGAACGAACACCTGACATATCTTCAAAAGTCTGAGCATCTCTCTCAGAACCTAAAGTACAGGTACCAATAGACTGAGTTTCACCACGGGTGAATAATGCAGAACCGTGAACACGTGGAAGAATACCAGTTGCAATGGTAATTGGACGAATCATTCTTAAGGTACGACCATCGATACGCTTTTCACCTGAAAGGATTCTCTCACGGACAATATTACGCTCTAATTCAAAGAAAATCTTAGCGATTTCATTGTCTTTCTCAGCCCACTCTTCGTGCTCTGCCTTTAGTTTCTCAGTTGTATTCTTCTGAATTTCAGCAAGCTTATCCTGACGCTCTAACTTATCTACGATTCTGAAAGCATCACCTACAGCCTGCTCTGCATCAGCCTTAACAGCCTCGATTAAAGCAGTGTTCTCCTCTGGCTTTACCCAATCCCAGACAGGACGGTTAACCTTCTTGGCAAACTCTTCAATCTCTTTGATTACAACCTGCTGCTGCTCGTGACCGTACATAACAGCACCAAGCATTACTGACTCTGGTAAGCAGTTAGCCTCAGACTCAACCATCACTACAGCTTTCTCTGAACCTGCAACAACAAGATCAAGATCTGAAACCTTTGACTCTGAAGTTAATGGGTTTAAAACATACTGACCATCAATATAACCTACACGAGCTGCACCCAAAGGACCATTCCATGGGAGACCGGATGAAGCTAATGCTGCTGAAGCGGCAATAATAGAAATGATGTCTGTAGGAATTTCAGGATTTGCTGACATAACAGTAACAACAACCTGAACCTCGTTTACGAAACCATCTGGGAATAATGGACGTAATGGACGGTCGATAAGACGAGAAATCAAGGTTTCACCTTCTGTTGCACGGCCTTCTCTACGGAAGAAACTTACAGGGATTTTACCTGCTGCATAAGAACGTTCCTGATAATTAACTGTTAGAGGGAAGAAATCTCTACCTTCAACTTCTTCTTTTCGGTTGCATACTACAGTAGCAAATACAGTAGTATCATCCATTGATGCCATAACAGCAGAATCTGTCTGACGACCAATTGCTCCAGTTTCTAATGTAATAGTATGACGACCATATTTAAAGGTGTGAACTATTGGCTTTAAATTCATCGATTATTATCTCCACTTTTTTCCCACTTTTGTTTGCCTCTTTCGTGGGAATTCACTTTATCACTACCAGATGCGGATACCCTTTTTTCTTCTTTTACTTACCTAAAAAAAGGAAAGCCTCATATTCCAACAGTGTTACAAAAAAGCTGAAACTAGTTTCAGCATATCCTCAAGGATAAAGACTCATCCTTAAAAAATTTCTTTTTACTCTAAACGGTAAAACAAACTGATTGCCAAGCCCAAAAATCAAAGATCTTTATTACTTTCACTTTGTATTAACAAGCAAGTTTATCTGCAATATTATCACACAGATACATTTTCAAATTCTTGCTTTTGATAATGTTTTTGTAAGTTTTGAGATCTTTCTCGCGACTGAAAAAGGAATTTCTGCGGATTGAAGAATAAAGTAAACAAATAAACTGCTACAAATCCAAATATCCACTCACCTGTGTGACATACTCCCCTACTATAGAGGTAGGGGCTTCCTGTTCGATTGATCCAACGACCAAAGCAGTGAGCTTTTACCTCACAACAGGCTATCCCCGAGTGCCCCTCGGTTCTTGTTTTATCTGATTCAGCAAAAGTCTTTTGCCTTCTTTTAGAAGATTTACTGCCGCATTGATATCTCTGTCATGTTTTGTTCCACAGTGTGGACAAATCCATTCTCGTAAGGATAAATCCCTGGTTTCCTTATTCTGATATCCACAGACAGAGCAAAGCTGTGAGCTTGGATAAAACTTATCCACCTCTACAAGATATTTGCCCTGTCTCTGAAGTTTATAGGAAAGCATTTCTATGAAACTGCCAAAAGCATTATCATGAACTGATTTTCCAAAATTCAGACTTTGCGACATACCATTCATATCAA
>NZ_CACVSS010000110.1:0-5152 GCF_902756765.1 uncultured Succinivibrio sp.
AACTCAACTTTTGCATTTCAAAAATTGAGTTAAAACGTTAAATATAAGCGGTCTAGCACTGCTTTTGCTCTTTAAAATACGATTTTTGATTATTAAGACCGATGTGATATTAGGAAAATGGCTTAAAAATGACGTTTTAGAGGTGTTTTTGATTGAATGAATGTGTATAAAATGGTATAATTTATGTTACAAAATCAATAAGTTAAACCAAATTATACACAACATTATGATAACCAAAAATTCAACTTCTTGCAATAGAGCTATTTCATTTGAGTCAATTTTTACTTACATCGGTGTAAGCACTCTTTTACGTAAAGCTAAGTTTGTAAAACGCTCTGTATCCTAATCTGTATAGATTCTTTGAATCTACAGAAGGAAAGTCATTACCTTTCAGTAGGGATTCTGCATACAGATTCTTATCTAATCCAAGTTATGACTGGCAGTCTTTGATGCTTTATATGGCTTCTTTTATCATCAGCTTTATCTGCAAGCTCAATAAAGATAATAAAGAGCAGATTAACTGCTTGGTTGTAGACGATACCATGATTGAAAGATGCAGAGGTAAGAAAGTAGAACTCTTATCAAGGCAGTTTAATCATGTCATTGGAAAATCTGTTAAAGGCTTTACTAACTTAGCCTTAGGTTGGACTGATGGAGTTAACTATATTCCTGTATTAAGCTATCTAATTGCCTCTAACAGAGAGAACAATCTAATTAGAAAAGCAGACACTCATGGCATTGATAACAGAACCACTGGAGCTAGACGTAGAAAGATTGCTTGTACAAAGAAACCTGAAGTTCTTATCAGTATGTGTAGAAGAGCTATAAGAGAAATACCTGCATCTTACATTCTGATGGACTCTTGGTTCTTTTCAGACTACCTTGTTAAGAAGCTTAAAGAGTTAGGTTTACAGTCAATCTGTCTTGTTAAAAGAAACCTTAATTTCAAACTAGAGAAAGACTCTGATAAATCATTTTCTCAGATAAATCTTCTCAAGCATATCAATGGTGGTAAGCTCAATAAAGGCAATCTAATTACCTCAATCATTGCTTATACAAACAAAGGTCTTAGAGTTAGACTTGTCTTTATTAAAGCAAACGTCTCTAAAGAATGGATTTGCATCGTAAGCACTGACTTAGACTTATCTCCTGAGAAAGTAATTGAACTGTATGGCAGAAGATGGTCTATTGAAGTTGCCTTTAAAGCACAGAAAAGTTACCTTGGCTTAAAGAACGAATGTCATGCTCATGATTTTGATACCTGTAATGCCTTTATGGTTATCTCCAACATCAGATTCCAAATCATGGAGTTTAATAGACGCCATGATAACGATCCACGCTCTATGGGAGAACTTTTCTACAATATCCGTTCTGAACTTACTGCTTTAACCTTTGCTGAAGCTCTAGAGAGTCTACTAAACCTCATTGACGATCTTGCCAACAGCTTAGATGCTGCAGGCTGTATCCGTAAAGGTAAGCTTGCTAAAGCAAAGGAAGTAATAGCTGCAAAAATCTCTGAGTGGTACTCTGGTATAACAGACTACATCAGAATGTATATACAGCTACCACAAAGTTCTTGATAATCAAAAATCGTATTTTAAAGAGCAAATGCAGTGTTAAACCGCATTGTTATCAGCATTTGGAGCTAAAATCCAAATGCAAAAGTTGAGTTATTAAATTTTTTCAAAAATTTTTTTACCATAGCTTTTAAAAGCTTAACTTCCAAAAATTGACTTTACCTCATTGTATTAATGGCACTTTCTCAAAAACAGGGGCTATTAATTCAAAATCTTTTAAGGTATCATAAGGCAGTTTTAAGCTGTTTTATCTTTAGTATTCACATCATAAAAGGAGGTTAAGATGGCTGACAATACCAGAGGCCAGGACTTAACCTCTCTGTCAAAGGAAGAGCTGATTGAGCTTCTTTTAAAACGAGAACGAGACTCTTTGGAAAAGGAAAAAGAGAGCTCTCTTAAGATATCAGCTATGGTGAATAACCTCAGAGCAGTCATTTCACAAAAAGATGCCTCCCTAAAAGCCTCTGAGGATGAAAAACAGAAGCTTATTGACGAAAAAGAAAAGCTCAAAGCTGCCAATGACAGTCTTAATAAGACTAACAAAACTCTGAATGCTCACAATGCCGGTCTGGAAAAGACCAATATCAGCCTTAAAGAGCTTAATGCTTCTCTGGAAAAGACTAATGTCAGCCTTAAAGAACTTAATACTTCTTTGGAAAAGACCACAGACTCTCTTAAAGAGCAAATAAAAAAACTGAAGAAATTCAGACAGACCGCCTTTGATTTGATAAACAATGTTCTGGCAAATATTAGAAACTACTACTTTGTTTTTAAAGACTTAAAGGCTGATGACATTCCACAGACTGATGATAGAAATATGCTTGAGGTCAACATGTTCCTTGAGCAGAAAATCACAGTTCTCTTAAATACGGCACTCACCTTTTTAGAACATCAGCGTAAAGCTCTCAATCTGCCTCGTTCTGAGAAAACACCTCATAGTGAGGCATCAGACATGACAGCAGACAACAGTGCCGATATACAGGCCCAGGCAGATGGTGCTTTAGAAATACAAAAGGAAGTGACCGTCCAGCCTTGTGATAATGATGCAGCTGACTTTGATGAGGCATCCTCATCTGTCACTATAAGTGCTGATACTGATGAAGCAAAAGCAACAGATGACAAACCTCAGGAGGATGCCGTTGCTGTTCTTATGAGCGGCTGCTCAGCTTCAAAGCCTGAGTCAGTAGCAGCAGGACTTACTGCTGGAACTGCTGTTCTCTCTATGCATACAGTGAATGACACCAAAAGCCTTAATGACAGTCACCGCAAACGCAAATACGACAGCTTTATCAGCGTCAATAACTCAAATCAGGTGGCCGGTGTCATAAGCGGCACTAACGGAAACCGTATTGCGCTTCACTGCCCGCAGTGTGGAAAGGTACAGGAGTTTGTCATTCTTTCCAGGCTCAAGAGAGTTAACTCCATCCTGACCGCCGACGGCTCTTTAAATTCAGTGAAAACTGTCCTTGCCAAAGTACAGGATGCTGAGTGCACCCGCTGCGGCACCAGGGTTGAAATAAATCCTGTGGCAAAACCTGAATTCAGCTATGAAAGCGTTCATAACAAAGAGCGATTTACTCTCGACGTGCAGGAGAAAAACGCAATTGAAAATGCAAAAAATGTGTTAAATCAGTCATTAACTGATACTGATGAGAGTGATAAAAACGAGAGTCTGGCAGACGACAGGCAGGCGTCATACAAACAGGACAACAAGGCAAGGCAGAAAGATCGCAAACAAATCTATAAGGACATCGTAAAATGTGATGACACAACCAGCCATAGCTTCAGCCTTAATGACAATCTTATGGATGCAGGAGCTGGACTTGCACCTGTTATCAATCCATATTTCTTTGACGCAGAAACCTTTGGGGTGACACCGGCCTTTTTAAAATCAGTAATGTCGGTATCATTCCTCTCCTCCTGCGGCACACTCTTTTCACAGCTTGGTGCGCCTAAGAACCGGGTATACAATTTCTACGAGGGCAACGGTCTGCCATTGACACGAGAGCAGACAACAGCAGGACTCAATGCCTTTGCCCGAGCCTTTCTGCATGGTGTAGCTCTTACCATCCACGATGATATCCTTAGAGACTCATCTGCAGTTGTATGTGATGAATCCACACTGCTGTGCAGGGAGAATTCATATAACAAACACCTGGGCAGCGGCAGCAGCAAGTCTCAGATTTGGGTAATGACCAGCGGCTTTACCTCTCCTGTAAAGGCAGCGTGGTACACAGTATCACCTGGCAGATGTGCAGACAATGTCGTAGATATCCTCAAAGATGGATGCAAAAAAGACGGTCCTTTAAAATATGTCATCTCTGATGGATATGCCGGCTATGACAGCGGTATTAACACCTTAGAGGAAATCACCGGCATCAAACTTAAAAGCTGCAGGTGCTGGGCCCATGCCAGAAGAGGACTATGGAAGCTGCTTTTAAACAAGGGCCTTATCAGTGTCTATGGAAAAGAGCTTCTGCCAACAGGCTGTGCCTTCAGCTGCTTTGAGGAGAATCTCCAAAAATACCGCCAGACAAAAGCCGGCAAAAAGTTAAAGGATAATGACGTATCGCTTCTGACCATATTCTACCTTATCAATGCGCTGTTCGTGATTGATTCTGAGGTGATAAAAGCTCATCAGTATGTATGTGATACAGAAGAATTTAAAAAGGACTTACTTAAAGCAAGAAAGGAAAAATCTGCAAAGATAGTGGATTTGATATTTGACTGCATCAGACTTTATGTTGCTGACAATAAAGATATCATGTCTGTTAAAAAGACCACAAAGGGTGAATACACATTCATAAGAAACCGCTCTTTCCCTGAATCTGGTGCTCTTATCTACCTTTTGAAATTTGAAAAGGCGCTAAAGGAGTTTATCACCTCTCCTGATATAGAGCTGACCTCTTCTGCAGCTGAAAGAGCTCTTAAGCTTGGTATCTGCACCCGCCATGCCTGTATGTTTATTCAGTCAGAAGATGGTGCTCAGGCCTTTGCTGATTACCAGACCATTGTCAATACCTGTAACCTAAACCGTGTGCCGGTACAGCACTATATGATGTGGCTTACTGCCAATATCAGACAGCGTCTTTTGAAAATGCAGAATGAAGGTCATAGTGATGCCACTTTCTTTAGTATGCCTCATAAGACACCTGTAAAAGATAAGGATGGCAAAATTACTGAATACCTCAATATGTACGATAAGAAAAACAAGATCTGCTACGATAAAGTAGATACCAGAGGCCTTGCCCCTTATGATTACCGTCGCTACCTTGAAATGCAGGATCATACTGCAAAATAGGAAATAAGCCCTGCGGTGCGCTCCGCAGGCCTTCACATCATTAAATTCAGCTGAAAATCTAAAAATCCTCACTTTAAGAACCTCATTAGCATGCCTTCTGAGGTTTTATTCCCCATTAAGCCTTCATTTACTCTAAATCGCATAATTAAAGCCGGCGCGATCTGCAGCAAAATCAGGGTGTCACTCCTTACTTGGGAGCTTGGGAATATTGTATAAGTGATCAGAGCGGATGGTTAGGGGCTAAATAATTAACAGTTACGTTGCCTTCCAGTTA
>NZ_CACVSS010000111.1:0-4872 GCF_902756765.1 uncultured Succinivibrio sp.
GGCACAGGCTGACAGAGAAAGTATTGTACAGGTTGCACTGCTGCAGTCTTTAGCACAGGGATATTTTGGAGGAACCATCACCTCTGGAGAGCTTAGAGCACTTGGAGATACCGGTATCGGAACATTTGAAGGCCTGAACGGTGAGATGATTGTTCTTAACGGAAAAGTATATCAGGCTTTGGGTGATGGAACTGTCTTCATAGCTCCTGACAAAACCATTATTCCATACGCAACAGTAACCTTCTTTGATCCAGATATTCCCGTCAAGCTAAAAGATATCAACAACAAAAAGGATTTTGAGAATGCTCTGAATGCAGAAGTGCAGAAAGAAGGAGCAAACAGTTTCTACATGGTTAAGCTTGAAGCTCAATTTGACTCAGTACTGTTCCGAAGCGAATACGGAAGTGAACCGCCTTATCCTACCCTTGTGGAGGCCCTTAAAGGTAAACAGACTGAATTTACAGAGAAGAATATCAAAGGCACTCTTGTAGGTCTGTACTGTCCAAGCTACATGGGAGAACTTAACTCTGTAGGCTGGCATTTCCATTTTATATCCGATGATAAAAAGAAAGGCGGACATATTCTGGAACTGACCCTAAAAGACGGTACCGCATATCTGGACAAAACAGATAAGTTCACCATGATGCTGCACAATGACAAGAAGTTCCATGATATTAATCTGGCAAAAGATATGGCAGAGGATATCAGAAGTGCCGAGCAGGATACAAAAGGCAAAATGCAAAAATAAGGAGACCATCGTTTTCTAACGCTTTCTCAATTTAATCGCCTTTAGATTATGCCAACTGAAAAGTTGGCATAATTCTTTCATACTCCAGAAAAAAGGCAATTTTTTGCCACACAAAACAAAACTGGAGAGAAAAAAATGTCTTCCTTTTACATCAATACCAATCTGACTGCACTTGCAGCTCAGCGCTCCGTTAACAGAGCTACCAATAAAATTGACACAGCCTATAACCATTTATCCAGTGGTCTTAAGATTAATTCTGCAAAGGATGATCCTGCGGGAGTTCAAACTTCTGACAGACTGACTCTACAGATCAATTCTTTAAATATGACCAATCGAAATGCACAGGATGCGATTTCATATGCGCAGACTGCTGAAGGTGCTATTGAAGAAATTACAACTATGCTCCAGAGAATCAGAACATTAGCAGTTCAGTCTGCCAACGGTGTTTATTCTCAGGATAACCGCAGAGCCCTTCAGGATGAGGTTGATCAGCTTAATGAAGAAATTGGACGAATTGCCCGTGATACCACTTTCGGTGGACAGGATCTGCTTTCAGGCAATGCTTCTATTGTAAGATTCCAGATCTCCCCTGCTCCAGGCTCCATAATTGAAATTGATCTGGCAACAGGTTTCGATGTACCTAACCTGGCAAAAATGGCAGCAAAACTTACAGGAAGTGACGAATTTGAACTTCCACCTGATGCTGGTGTAACCCCTTCAAAATATAACTTTGTGGATATCTTTAACTACTCCGTCAATGGCGGAGGTATTGATATCCGAACTCAGTCCCAGGCACAGATCGTACTGGCCGGTATTGACTATCTAATTACAGCTGTTGACTCTAAGCGTTCCGAACTTGGTGCTGTTCAGAATCGTCTTGAGGCAACCATTAGAAATCAGGATAATGTTAAAGAGAATGTTTCTGACTCACGAGCTCGAATCCGCGATTCTGACTATGCAGAGGAAGTCTCAAACATGGTTTCTGAACAAATGAAGCAGCAGGGCTCTATTACAATTCTTACTCAGGCTAATCAGAAACCTCAAATTGCACTTCAGATGCTTCAGGAAAGCTAAAAAATACTCCTTATGTTTGTTTTGTGTTCCTTCGCAATTTGCGAAGGATTTTTTTTTACAAGCCCCTCTGCGATTCATCATTCTTCTTCAATAAATATGAGTAAAAGGAATAACACATAAATAATCTCCTAGTTGTAAAAATAGTCCCGCTATTTGTCTTTAAAACATATAGCGGGCTTTTTTTACCAGATGCAACACAACATTCAAAAATAATCCATCCAATTTTTTTTGAACTTCACTGAAGATAATATCTCCTTTTAATGAGAAATAAGCATTTCATGTTACAATGAGCCGTTGTACACACATTGAGGAATATAAATGGCTCAGTTCATTTACACTATGAATAGGGTGGGAAAAATTGTTCCGCCAAAGAGACAGATTTTAAAGGATATCTCACTGTCCTTTTTCCCTGGTGCCAAGATTGGTGTTCTAGGATTAAACGGTGCCGGTAAATCAACACTTATCAAAATCATGGCAGGTGTAGATACCGACATTGAGGGTGAGGCAAGACCACAACCTGGCATCAAGATCGGCTATCTGCCACAGGAGCCTGTACTTGATCCTGAAAAGACTGTAAAAGAGGTTATTGAAGAATCCTTTTCAGAAGTCTATGCTGCTTTAAAACGCTTAGATGAAGTCTATGCAGAATATGCTGATGAGAATGCTGACTTTGATGCTCTGGCTAAAGAGCAGGCAAAGCTTGAGGCAATTATCGATGCTCACGACGGCCATAACCTTGAAGTTCAGATTGACAAGGCTGCAGATGCATTAAGACTGCCACCATCAGACAGAAAGATTAAGGTTTTATCTGGTGGTGAAAGACGCCGTGTTGCCTTATGTCGTCTTCTGCTTGAAAAACCAGACATGCTTCTGTTAGACGAGCCTACCAACCACCTAGATGCAGAATCAATTGACTGGCTGGAGCAGTTCCTTCATCAGTATCCAGGTACTGTGGTTGCAGTAACCCATGACAGATACTTCCTTGACAACGTTGCAGGCTGGATTTTAGAGCTTGACCGTGGCGAGGGTATTCCTTGGGAAGGCAACTATTCAAGCTGGCTTGATCAGAAGGATAAGAGACTTCAGATTGAGGAAAGCACAGAGTCTGCAAGACGCCGTTCCATTGAGCGAGAGCTGGAATGGGTAAGACAGGGAGCCAAGGGACGTCATGCAAAATCCAAGGCCCGTCTGCAGCGCTTTGAGGAACTGTCCTCTGTAGAGTACCAGAGCAGAAATGAAACCAATGAACTTTATATTCCACCAGGGCCACGTTTAGGCGAGACTGTGCTTGAGGTTAACAACCTGTCTAAGGCATATGATGATCAGGTCCTGATTGATGATCTGTCATTCAGTATTCCTAAGGGAGCAATTGTTGGTATCATTGGCCCTAACGGTGCTGGTAAATCAACTCTGTTCAGAATGATCACCGGTATTGAAAAGCCAGATTCAGGCTCTATCAAGCTTGGTGATACCGTAGTTACCGCTTATGTTGAGCAGTTCCGTGATCAGATGAAGAACGAGAACACTGTTTTTGAAGAGATTTCACAGGGTTCTGACATTCTAAAGGTTGGTAACTATGAAATTCCTTCCAGAGCATACATCGGAAGATTCAACTTCAGAGGAACCGATCAGCAGAAGCGTGTTGGAGATCTGTCAGGTGGTGAAAGAGGCCGTCTGCAGCTTGCTAAACTGCTTCAGGTTGGAGGTAATCTGCTGTTGCTGGATGAGCCTACCAATGATCTTGATGTAGAAACCCTGCGTGCACTTGAGAACGCTTTACTAGAGTTCCCTGGCTCAGCAATGGTTATCTCACATGACCGCTGGTTCCTTGATCGAATTGCTACTCACATCCTTGACTACGGTGATGAGGGCAAGGTCAGATTCTTTGAGGGTAACTACACTGAGTATGAGGCATGGAAGAAGGCAAATCTTGGTGAAGAAGCTCAACCTCACCGACTCAAATTCAAAAAGGTTACCAAGTAACAGATTCGTAAAATCAACTAAAAAACCGCCATTTTGGCGGTTTTTCTTGAGATACATTTCTTGAAATACAATTTTAGAAATTGTAATTATCTACATTATCTTTGGTAATGATTAGCGGATCATCAAAAATCAGAGTATTACCCTCAAATCTTGGAGTACCGAATTCCGGTAGAGAGAAACCAGGTTTAATCTCATCTTTTCTGCCATCTGCTATCATCTTAGCAAGAATTATCTGTACTCTTGCAGCCTGAGCAGGATCCCACAGCAGAGCTTCCTGAACATAACCAGACTTCAGATACTCTTTAACATCATTAGGTGTTGTCACTCCTACTACAGTAATAGCATCTTTAAGATTCTTGCTGGATAAAGTCTGACCGATACCAGGAAGACCTTCTGAGCCCATACTGATAATACCAACCAGATCAGGATGCTTCTTCATCAGAGATAAGGCTGTTTTACCAGAAACACCACGGTTCTCAGCAATAGGAAGCTTATCAATAAATTCAAGCTGAGGATACATCTCTTTCTGGCGTTTTACAGCCGCATCAGCCCACACATTATGAGCAGGAACTGTGAGAGAACCTACATAGATGGCATATTTCCCCTTTTTACCCTTGGAATATTTTACAAATTCATCCATCAGAAGCTCACCGAACTTTTTATTATCTATAAGCTCAACATCGAAGTCCGCATTGACCTGTCCTGGAGATTCATGGGTAATAACTGTAATGCCATTATCTTTGGCTCTCTTGAAGGAATCCTCAAGGGAAGCTGCATCATTAGGGACTACAAGTAAGGCACTAACACCGCGATTTACATATTTATCCACAAGCTCAGCCTGCTTTTTATGACTTGCAATCGTGGTTGCGCCATATTCACCTTTTACATCATTCTCTTTAGCGCCCTTTACTATTCCTTCTTTGTGTCGGGCAAACCAAGGAGTACTTACCTTTCCAACTCCAACAAAAACAGTACCCTCCGGACCAGCCTCACATAATGCAGCTGATGAATATAACGTCAGGCACACTGCTAAAGCGCTAAGCAGACTTTTAATTTGCATTTTCACA
>NZ_CACVSS010000112.1:0-5090 GCF_902756765.1 uncultured Succinivibrio sp.
TGGTATGTTGTTGACAAGGATGTTAAAAACAATACCCTAATCGTGGCTGAAGGCAATGATGACAAGGCTTTATACTCAATTGGACTGAATGCGATTTCAGAAACCTGGATAACAGATTGTCCAAACTTACCATTTGAGTGCACTTGTAAAATTCGCTACCGTCAGCCTGATGTTGAATGTACAATTTACCGCGAAAAGGAAAACCTGAGGGTTATGTTTAAAAAGCCTGTTGCTGCTGTTGCCCCTGGTCAGTCAGTGGTCTTCTATGACGGACCTGACTGTTTAGGTGGAGCTGTTATTGATAGTCACATCAAGGATTAGCTGTATGACCGATATTAAATCAGAGACAATCGCACTTGCAGCATTATTTCAGTGCTGCACTCAGATTCAGAGACTGGCATCAACCGGTTACTATGACGAGCAGTCTGTTTCATGTGTACTCAGAGCACTTCTGGTTACCGATCCGAGAACAATTGAGGATATTTATGAGCCATCAAGACTGATGGTTGGATTCAAACAGCTTGTGGACAGTTTCGGCAAATCTGATGTTACCAAGACTGCTACAACCATTGAAGTTACCAAAATGGCCTTAAAGCTGATTTCTCTTGCCCACAACGTTGAGAGAAATTCAAAGATCTTCGGCAGACTATCTGACGAAATCGACGGTCTGAAAAGAGCTGTTACCGCAGAACATCCTGACTTTTTTGAAGCTGGTATATCTGTTGTTAACGATCCAACCAACATTCATCTTTTCGGTTCTCTTTATCAGTCAATTATCAGCCCTAATTTTGCAAAACTCCTGATTTACGGAGAGGAGCGTCATCTTAGAATTCCTGAGAATCAGGAGAAGATAAGAGCACTGCTGCTTGCTGGTATCAGAGCTGTAATTCTGTGGAGACAGGTTGGCGGCAGAAGACGATTCCTGGTATTCCGTCGCAAGGCAATTTTAGAATACGCGAAAAAGTTTTCCTAACAGTTCGATGTACTTTTCTAATGAGGATTAAAATGAACTTATCATCACTATCTGCAATTTCACCATTGGACGGACGTTACGGTTCTAAGACCGAAGAACTAAGACCAATCTTCTCAGAGTATGGTCTGATGCGTTTCCGAGTTCAGGTTGAACTTACATGGTTAAAGCACCTGGCAGCCTGCGAGGAAATTAAGGAAGTTCCAGCATTTTCAAAGGAAACAATTGCTTTTATTGATGACATCATCGCTAATTTCTCAGAAGAAGACGCGTTAGATATCAAAAAGCGTGAAGCTGTAACTAACCACGATGTTAAGGCAGTTGAGTATTTCTTAAAGGATAAGACTGCAAAATGCGAAGAGATTGCAAAGGTAAAGGAATTTATCCACTTTGCATGTACCTCAGAAGATATCAACAATAACTCTCACGCCCTAATGCTGAAGACTGCCCGCGAGGAGGTTATTCTTCCTGTTATTGATGAAATCATCGCCAAGATCACAGAGCTTGCACACAAATATGCAGACGTTCCTCTTTTAGCAAGAACCCACGGTCAGCCAGCCTCTCCAACCACTATCGGTAAGGAAATGGCAAACGTTGTATACCGTATGCGTCGTCAGCGCAAGCAGATCGAAGCTGTTGAAATCATGGGCAAGATCAACGGTGCAGTTGGCAATTTCAATGCTCACAGTGTTTCCTATCCAAATGTTGACTGGTATGAGTTCTCAAAGAAATTTGAAGAGGATTTAGGTCTGACCTTTAATCCATATACCACTCAGATTGAGCCTCATGACTACATTGCAGAACTGTTTGCTGCAGTTGACAGATTCAACACCATCCTTATCGACTTTGACAGAGACATCTGGGGATACATTTCAAACGGTGTATTCACTCAGAAGACTATTGCTGGAGAAATTGGTTCTTCAACCATGCCTCACAAGGTTAACCCAATCGATTTTGAAAACTCTGAGGGTAATCTGGGAATTGCAAATGCCCTGTTTGTTCACTTAGGCAACAAGCTTCCAATTTCACGTTTCCAGAGAGATCTTACCGATTCAACTGTACTGCGTAATTTAGGTGTAGCCTTCGGTTACTCAATTCTTGCCTACAAGTCTACTCTAAAGGGCATTTCAAAGCTTCAGGCCAATGCTGAGCATACAGCAATTGAGCTTGATAACAACTGGGAAGTTTTAGCTGAGCCATACCAGACTGTAATGCGTCGTTACGGCATTGAGAATCCATATGAGAAGTTAAAGGCTCTTACCCGCGGTCAGAAAGTTACCAAGGAAATCATGGAGAACTTCCTAGAAGAGCTTGATATGCCAGAAGAGGCAAAGGCTCTACTAAGAGGTCTAACCCCTGCTAAATATATCGGTCGTGCTGTTCAGTTCGCAAAAGATATCTAATCTATAGATATAGACCGAATATAATCTAAAACTGAAGAGGCTTATCAAAGAGCTCTTCAGTTTTTAGTTTCAGGATATAGTATGAAGCTATATCCAACTATTCAAAATCAGTATTAGAAAAAAGCCCTTCTATCATATAACTTATCCTTACTAAAACTAAATAATAAGGAAAGATCTATATGAACAAGACAATACCATTCAGATTTGACTATGTCGGCAGCTTCTTAAGACCCTCTGCTGTTAAGAATGCGAGAACTCTGTACAAGGCAAACAAACTTTCAAAAGAAGAGCTTAATGTTGTAGAAAACGAAGAAATTGCAAAGCTTATCCAGAAACAGAAAAATGCAGGTTTCCATGTAATCACCGATGGTGAATACAGAAGAGCATACTGGCATCTTGATTTCTTCTGGGGACTAAATGGTATTGAAGAGACAGAATTAAGCCACGGTTATTTCTTCCACGGAGAAGAAACTGCAAAAGGGTCAATTAAGGTAACAGGAAAAATCACCGGTGAGAATCATCCTTTTGTACAGTACTTTAAATATGTAAAAGAATTTGAGGATGAAAATACTGTAGCCAAACAGACCTTCCCTGCTCCTGCACAGCTTCTGGCAGAGCTGTTCAGAAAGGACAACATCGAGAATACAAAGTCCTTCTATCCTGATATCAACGTTCTGATTGAAGATATCGGTGCAGCATACAGAACAGTCATCAGAGAACTTTATGAAGCCGGCTGTAGAAATATTCAGCTAGACGACTGTACCTGGGGAATGTTCGTAGATGAGAAATACTGGGCAAACCGTCAGAACGGAAATGTCTCCTTTGAGGACGAGGCCAATAAATATCTGAGAGTAAATAATCTTGCTCTTGAAGGCAAACCTTCTGATCTGACCATCACCACTCATGTCTGCCGCGGCAACTATCACTCAACCTATGCCTGCACAGGTCCATACGACAAGATTGCTCCTTTCTTATTTGCTAGGGAGAACGTTGATGCCTTCTATCTTGAGTTCGATGATGAACGTTCAGGCGGCTTTGAATGTCTGAAATACATTCCTAAGGATAAAAAGGTTATTCTAGGTTTAATTACCTCAAAGAGAGCCGATCTTGAGGATAAGGAATTCATCAAGAAAAGAATAGCAGAGGCATCAAAGTACGTTGATCTGGACAGACTTAATCTATCACCACAGTGTGGTTTTGCTTCTTGTGAAATCGGCAATAAATTAACCGAAGATGATCAGTGGGCAAAACTGAAGCTGGTTAAGGAGATAGCAGGAGAAGTCTGGAGAGATAATCAGTAAACGAACACAGAACAGAATGTAGAAAGGAGATGAGAGCTGAGTCCATCTCTTTTCTTTTTTATATCATTTAGGTTAATTTTTTATTTTCTGGTCGTCGATTCCATCATATCCAAAATACCATTCTAGGACATTAACGGCTTGGTCCATCAAATTGAGAAAAGCTTTTAACACTCTCTATCTACTTTAGTAGAAAAAGTGGCAGACTTAAATTTAAATGCTGGCAGAATCACCAGCATTGATTTTGAAAGGATTATTTTGAGGTATCTAGTTCATCAAATGATTTAACCAGATCATCAATTGCCTTGCACTGTTTTAAGAACGGTTCAAGTTTATCCAAAGGCAGAGCAGAAGGACCATCACATTTAGCCTCATTTGGATTTGGATGAGCTTCAAGAAATAGACCGCCAATACCCACAGCCATACCTGCACGAGCAAGATCTGCAACCTGGGCTCTTCTGCCACCTGAGGCTGCGCCGGTACTGTCTCGGCACTGCAGAGAATGTGTAACGTCAAAAATAATAGGATAGCCACCGCATACCTGTTTCATAACTCCAAAGCCTAACATATCAACAACCAGATTGTCATAGCCGAAGTTTGTGCCGCGGTCGCACAGCAGAATATTTCTGTTTCCGCACTCTTCAATCTTCTGTGTGATGTTAATCATCTGAGATGGAGAA
The DNA here is from genome assembly GCF_902756765.1 of uncultured Succinivibrio sp. Lineage (NCBI taxonomy): Bacteria > Pseudomonadati > Pseudomonadota > Gammaproteobacteria > Aeromonadales > Succinivibrionaceae > Succinivibrio > uncultured Succinivibrio sp. The sequence goes on from NZ_CACVSS010000112.1 coordinate 4,352, forward strand.
AGGAACTGAGGCTTCTTAATATTGATTACCTTACCGGTTTTAGCAATTGCCGCTACAAGATCAGTCTGTCTTGCAAGGAAAGCAGGAATCTGCAGAACATCACAAACCTCAGCAACGATAGGAGCCTGAAAGACTTCATGCACATCGGTAATCACAGGAACATTGAAGGTTTTCTTAAGTTCCTCAAAAATCTTCATGCCTTCATCAAGACCAGGACCACGGTATGAAAATACAGAAGAACGGTTTGCCTTGTCAAAACTTGCTTTAAAGACATATGGAATATTAAGTTTTGAGGTAACATTTACATAATGTTCACAGACCTTCATTGCAAGATCACGACTCTCAAGAACATTCATTCCACCAAATAGAACAAACTTATTCTGATTGGAAACCTTGATATCTCCAATCTCAATTACTCTATGCTGCATAAAATAACTCCTTAATACTGAGTTAATTTTACCATGAAAAGAAAAAGATTATGAAAAGAAAAAGATTATATTTAACCATCAGCCGAAAGGGACATAAAAAAACAATAAATAGAAGAAAAATATCGGTGACAAACAAATCAATCTGTATTGCCACCGAATTCCTGGAGATCTAGCTGATTGAATCTAATTGCGAAATTGAGGTATGTCGGCGATCAAGTCCATTATTCTTGTAATATTCGGCCTTTGCCTTGTACATTCTCTCATCAGCAAGCTTTGCAAGTTCATCTATGTTTGCATCAGGATAATCTACC
>NZ_CACVSS010000113.1:0-9268 GCF_902756765.1 uncultured Succinivibrio sp.
CTACACCGAATCTCTTGAAGATTACTGTGGCAATATTATTTTAGTTGGCATTAACTATGATAAAGCCACAAAGGAACATTCCTGTCTTATTGAGCAGATGAAAAAAAGCAGTTAGCCTTAAAGATTAAGGTAAGAGGCGTAGTTAAAGCAAATTGAAACTCTTGGAAAGAAGATCTTGAATCAATCGTATCAAGGTAGCTGCCCTTCTCTATCAAAGACAGTGCTTACCACTACCTCATCTGCCTTAACAATTAAATCACAGGCGGTTTTAAGCTTTTTACGTGAACGTTTATCTGAAACAGGTAGCCATTCAAATTCACGAGGAATAAAAGGAAGAGTTCGTATATCCCACCTTTTCAAAGCCGGATCATAATAGTCCGGCTCTGCAAGTGACAGCAGATGTCCATGACACCATATAACATAGTCACCATTATCAAGTGAGATATAACCATCTTCTCTCTGATATCCTTGATCTAAAACCGAAGATAAATCATTTCCCTGTGAGGCTTCTCTGCCAGATATACACGCATATCAGTTAATCTCCTTCTCTATCCAATCAATGTCAGACTGTCCTGTTGTGGGATATTGAGCAAAGCTCAATTCAAGATCACGCATAAAATCACTTTTTGGTTAGAAAAAAAATACAGAAAATCTCACCAACCTATACTATAGGTATCAACCTTATACAAAAGCGGACATTCGCTAGAGCTTCCATCCGTATTCAATCATCCTGAGCTGAACATGGAAATGGGCAGAGCGCTTAATGAAAACTTCTCTAAGACCATGCGCAAGATGTGGGTTCAATTTGCAAAGACAGGAAATCCTTCTCTAAATGCAGAGCAGTCTCCAGACGGAAAAGCAAAGGAATGGCCTCGCTACGACTTAACGAACAGAACTGTAATGGTTTTTGAGGAATTTAACATTCATCTAGAGAAGGAGTCTTCTCTAAAAATTATTGACTGGGACAGAACCGGTTTTCTGAGTAAATATTACTAGCTTAATCTGAAATAGCCCCAAATAAGAAGGACTAAAACTTAGGCCTTCTTATTTTTCTGTATATATCAATTACTATTTTTTTTCCGTGATGTTACTGCAATAACGCCAGAGCCATCTTTGGTTTTGCATTTGCATGAGACTGTAAAGACACCGCAGCCTTTTCAAGAATACTCTGAGTGATCAGATTAGATACTTCTTCTGCATAATCAGCATCACTAATTCTTGAATTAGCATCAGCAATATTTACTGCAATATTACTCTGATTACTTATTGTCGACTCAAGTCTATTCTGCATTGCTCCCATTTCTGCCCTGCTTGAATCAACGTACGAAATCATTGAATCAATAGCACTGATAGTTCTTTCTGCGTCTGCCTGAGTAGAAATACTCAAAGTCTGATGGGAGTTTCCTGATGCATCCGTATTGGTCTGAACATTAGCATTAAAAGATCCACCATATGTGTTTCCAGAAGAATCTCCATTCTGAGCAACATTTACAAGATCCTGCATTCTAAAGCCGTTGTCAAAAACTGACGATAAGGTATCACCAGAATTAGGACCTACATGAAGCGTTACTCCACCTCCATTTTCAGCTCCATTTAAAATCTGCTCTCCGTTATATGAGGTGTTTTCAGCAGTATTATCAATTCCGGCAGCAAGTTCATTAAACTCAGTCTGAAGAGCCTGTCTGTCAGAATCACTTAAAGTTCCATTGGAAGCCTGTACCGCCAGAGTACGCATCCTCTGCAGTGAAGAGGTTGTTTCATCAAGAGCGCCTTCTGCAACCTGATATAAGGCTATACCGTCATTCGCATTGCGGTTGGCCTGATATAATCCTCCCAGCTGACTTGATAATCTGTCAGAAATAAGTAACCCAGCAGCATCATCTTTTGCGGAGTTGATTCTTTTTCCAGAAGCAAGTTTTTCCATTATAGAATTCAGATTACTGGAAGTTTTATTTATGTTATTTATACCTTGTAAAGCACTGGTATTAGTTACCGAAGATATTGCCATATAAGGTTCCTCCTTTAGACAGTTGGGCAACTAAAAACTTAGATCTACCCTTCTAACTGTTAACGTCTAAAAAAGCTTTAAACTTTAATAATTAACTACTTAATAATCAATAAGATATTTTTAATTATTAAAAACTCAATCTATATCACATTTATACGTTTAAACGCTTAAATCTACTGATTAAAAAAGCCAGAACTATATATACCCATGGTCAAGACTTCTTCAGAGACTATTAAATGGAGTATGAGGTAGATATAGATGCGGAGGCTGAGGAAGGTACGGATAAACCGTATAATAAATCCCCAGCTGAGCTGAGGATTTTGGGCTTCCAATAGTTACACAAAAATGTGCTAAGAATGGGATAAAATAACCAGATAGTTACTGATTACTTAAAAGCATAATAGAATCCCAGGAAACTCCAGGCTTTGTTATTACGCTTAACCATTGGACTGTCTTTAATTTCACTGCTTAAGTACTTCACACCAACATCAAGAGCTAAATAGAAATTCTCGAAAGCTTCGTAAGTTACATCAACAGACATGAAAGGACTGAAACCACCCTTTGGTTTATAAGCTTTTAGACCAGATACTGCTGATTCTGAATCTGAAACCCCATAGTAGAACTCATTGAATTTTTTGCTAGTCCAATCTACACCAACTGAAGGCTCAATATTTAATCCTTTTGTAACAGTAAAATCATAACCATAGGCTAAAGTTACCTTATCGCCTTTACTTCTTCCCTGAATATCATGGGCATAAGATGTCTTAAAATTACCATAATCTGAATAGAATCTATAACTGAGTTCTGCCATCAGCGAAGAACAGCGTTTATCGAGAACTCTCATGGCGTAATCATCGCTGTCTTTAGGATCAAACTTTTGCTCGTTATAGGTTAATCCCAATTGAATATCGTGAGTCTTATCATCGGTTGTAAATGCATGGATTCCTGCTCTGTAACCGTCTATGTAAAAAACAGGAGTTTCCAGTTTGATAACAGGAGCAACACTATACTGAGAATCATATCCTTTATATTCTGATGTAGCAGCACTTCCGCCTAAACCAAGACCAAAACTGTCTACCCTAAAAGGCTCCCCCCAATCCTGTGCATATACCCCGAAACTAAAAACACCTAATAATAAAAGTGATTTGTTATATCTCATTATTGTTACCCCAATTTAGAAAGCATTTGAATAAAATTGATAAAAGTGTATTAAGCTATAACTGCTCTACTGTAGTTTAAAAGTGAATGTAGTCGACATTATTACAACTATAAGCTTAAATTCTCTTATAATTCCTGTTTAGGTTAATCCCCTGACAACGAAATATCTCAATCTCTTAAATAGAGATATTGAGATCACCACTTTTAATATAGAATTATAATTTTCTTCAGACAAAATGAATTTGACGACAAAAATCACAAATCCCCTAAAAAACATGTAAGTGAAAAAAAGCCAAAAGTTTTCTGTTAACCGGAGTTTTCCTCTTTAAGAATTCAGTTTAGTCTTAACTTGTAACAAGAGGCTATGAAAAAAAACACTCTGACGCATCAGATCGCATTTTTCATAACGAAAAAAATTAAGACATAATGAGTTGAAAACCGAGAGCATTGTTCATAAAAAAGGTTCTTCCGATTTTATGTAAAACGCCCTGATTTTAATATAATAATATTCACCATGCCATTCCACAGATTCACGGATGGTTCTTTTAGATAATAATCACTAGCAGTTTTTCAAAAGCCACAGTTTTTTTGAAGAAACAAAAAAAAGCCAGAACTTTTAGTTCCAGCTTTTTCTTAAAGTCAAAAAGTTAAGTCAGCTAAGCAGCCTTCTTTTTTGAGAACTTCTCCTGAATTGTCTGAACAATGATAAAGAAAACAGGAGTAATCAGGACAAGAGCAACAATACCGAGTACCATTCCTCCAACGACACTGACACCCAGTGAACGGTTACCGTTAGCACCTACACCGTGAGCCACAACAAGTGGAAGCAGACCTACAACCATACAGATAGATGTCATAAGAATAGGTCTTAAACGCACCTTCGCAGCATAGATTGCAGAATCTACAATACTCTTTCCTTTCTTATGCTCCTCAGAAGCAAATTCAGTCAAAAGAATTGCAGTTTTAGCAATCAGACCAATCAGCATAATCAGGCCGGTCTGCATATAGATGTTGTTTTCTACTCCCATAATCTGGGCAAAGATGAATGAGCCTAGAAGAGCACTTGGAATAGAAAGCATAACCGCAAATGGGATCAGAAGGCTTTCATATAGCGAGCTTAAGATCAGGAAGATGAAGATCAGACACATTGAATAAATGATGATGGTGGTACTACCTGTTGAAGCCTCATCACGTGTCATTCCACTATACTCGAAGCTGTAGCCCTGAGGCAGAACCTCCTTGGCAACCTTTTCAACCGCCTTAATACCTTCACCAGTACTGTAGCCCTCATTCAGAGAAATGTTAACTGCAATTGAGGAGAACAGATTAAATCTGCTTAAAAGTTCTGGTCCATAAACACGCTCTAAGGACATGAACTGAGCAATTGGCAGCATTTCGCCCTTAGAATTGCGAACAAAGATTGAAGAGAAAGCACCTTCGTCTAAACGATTGTCGGTACGAGCCTGAACTATAACCTTATATTTTTTTGAATACAGGTTAACGTCAGATGAATAACCGCCACCGATATACATACCAATGGTGTTTAAGACATCCGAAGGAGAAACGCCCATACGAATACATTTACGCCCATACGAATACATTTAGCAGCATCAACTTCAAGTTTAAACTGAGGGAATCTTGGGTCAAAAGTAGTAATAGAACTCATGACTGCAGGTTCCTTATCCATAGCAGCATTAAATGCAGAGGTAACCTTGAACAGATTTGCTGCACTGCCACCTGTTCTATCCTGAATAGACAGGGTAAGACCATTAGAGGTTCCATAACCTGGAATCATAGGAGGTGAGAAAGCGAACACCATTGCACTGGTTATATCGCTTGTTCTTTCCATAATCTGAGCAATCACAGCATCCTTACTGTTCTCTGCACCAGGACGATCCTCCCAGTTTTTAAGTCTAATAATGAAAGTACCGCCTGAAGTTGACTGAGCACCACCAATAAGGCTATAGCCACTGATGTTAGTCAGAAGATCAATCTGAGGAAGATCCTGAATTCTCTGCTGAACCTCATCCATACTCTTCTTGGTCTGATTCAGGGTATAGCCAGGAGAGGTTACTACAGCAACGAATACTGTTCCGGTATCCTCATCTGGGATCAGTCCGGTTTTGGTATTAAACATCAGAAATGACATCATTCCCAGAGAACCTACAAGAATTATTCCTGCAATGATTTTCTTCCCAATAATGATGTTCAGTAAAGCCAGATACTTTCCAGTAAGTCTTTCAAATGCCGTATCAAAAGCCACATGGAAACGATATGTAAAGCCCTTCTGATTTTCAGGATTATCATAATTTGCAGCTTTCATGAACAGAGCACAGAGTGCTGGACTCAAGGTCAGAGCATTTACTGCAGAGATACCTACAGCAACAGCCATGGTGACACCGAACTGCGTATAGAAAGTTCCTGAGGTTCCTCCCATAAAACATACCGGAACGAATACGGACATAAATACAAAGGAAGTGGTAACAATCGCTGAGGAGATACCTTTCATAGCATCCACAGTCGCCTCATAAGGATCACTGTATCCGCCTTCAAACTTGGCCTGAACAGCCTCCACAACCACAATTGCATCATCCACCACGGTTCCGATAACCAGAATCATGGCAAATAGCGTCAACAGGTTGATACTAAAGCCCGCAACATAGATAAACGCAAATGTTGCAATCAGAGAAACAATAATAGAAATCAGAGGAATAACCGTAGAGCGGATACTCTGCAGGAAGATATAGACCACGATAATTACCAGGAATATAGCTTCTATAAGAGTCTCTATAACCTCATCAATAGATGCATCGAGGAAGTCTTTAGCACTGAACAGATCAACAAGATAAACTCCTCGAGGAAGGTCTTTTCTAATTTTATCTTCAAGCTCGTCAAGCTGCTTGATAATCTCATTAGCGTTAGAGCCTGCTGACTGCATAACCATAAAGGTTGAGCCTGGATACCCCTTAACCTTGTTACTGTAGAAATAATTCTCAGCACCAAGCTCAATGTTCGCAACTTCCTTAAGACGCAGAACATTTCCGTTAGGCAGTGATTTTATAACCAGATTACCAAACTGTTCAGGGGTTTCGTAACGGCCTCTATACTTTAAGGCATAAAGGAAAGTATTATCCGAATCACTACCCAAAGTACCTGTTGCAGCTTCAATGTTCTGCTCAGCCAGCACCTTGGAGATATCAGATGGAACCACCTTGTATTCAACCATTTTCTGAGAATCAAGCCAGATTCTCATAGCATAGTTATTACCAAGAACAGTAACGCCGCCAACACCACTGATTCTCTTGATTTCAGGCACAACATTGATGTTCAGATAGTTTGAAAGAAAGGTTTCATCATATGCTTTATCTGTTGAGTAAATACAAATAATCTTAAGCTGACCGGCCTGCTGTTTTTCGGTTGTAACACCGTTTGAAATTACATCCGCCGGTAATGACGACTGAGCTTTGGCAACTCTATTCTGAACATTAACTGCTGCCATATCTGCATCAGTACCCTGCTTAAAATATACCTGAATATTGGCAGAGCCAGAGTTGGTTGCTGTTGAGGTCATATAGATCATATCCTCAACACCGTTGATTGCTTCCTCAAGAGGAACAATAACTGTCTTCTGAACTGTATCAGCATTAGCTCCTGTATAGTTTGCGGATACTGATACTGTTGGAGGAGCAATGTCTGGATACTGCTCAATAGGAAGAACGGTGATACTTACAAATCCAAGCAGAACCATCAGAAAAGAAATACAGGTGGCGAGAACCGGACGATCAATAAAAAACTTTGCTGACATAAACGTTCCCCCAATCACCTACTTGCTAGCAGCTGCAGCTTGATTAGTTGACTGAGGCTGCTCCTTATCCTCACTCTTTCTTGTAACCGGAGTACCATCTCTTAGTAGACCTGCGCCCTCAGTAATAATCACATCTCCAACTTTCAGACCTTCATTTACAATGTAATGTGTACCATCGTAGAAAGGCAGTAGCTTGACCGGAGTAGACACGGCTTTGCCATCTTCAAACTTGAATACAAACACCTTATCCTGAAGTTCATAGGTTGCAGTCTGAGGAATTACAATTCGATCATCCAGAGTCACAGGAATAACTATTGAACCGGCACCGCCACTTCTAATCACCCCGTCTGGATTTGGAAACTTGGCACGGAAGGTAATAGCACCGGTTGTGGAGTCTACGATGCCAGACTCTGCATCAACCTCACCAAGTTTATCGTACATGGTTCCGTCTGCGAGTTTAAATTTAATCTGGAAATCTGCCTCCTTCTCTCCTTCTCTTAAATGAGAATTCTTGTTTAGGAAGAGAACAAGATTTTCGGTTAAAGAGAAGTAAGCATGTACATAGCTGTTATCAGATACAGATACAAGAGGCGTTGAATTTGCGTTGACAAGAGCACCCGGACGAATACTGCTCATTCCAAGCTTACCGTCAACAGGACTTTTAACAACAGTATTGTTCAGGTCTTTCTCTGCAACCTTAAGTTCTGCTTTAGCCAAATTCAGGTTGGCTTCAGCAACTTTACATGCGTTATCAGCTTTAATTGATTCGTATTTTGAGGTTGCCATTTTGGTATAAAGAGATACCTTGGCGTCTCGATTAAATCTGGCACTTGAGAGTTCAGCTTCAGCACTGGCTACATTAGCCTTTGCCTTTTCAAGACTTGCCTCATAGGGAATAGGATCAATAATGAACAGTTCCTGATCCTTCTTTACCTCCTGACCTTCAGAGAATTTAACTTCATTAACTGTACCCGTTACCTGGGGATAAATATCAACATCCTGAATACCTTTAACAGTTGCAGGAAATTCCTGAACTAAGGTCATGCTGCCCTTTTGAATGGTCATCATAGGGTAAGCTCTAGCCTGAAAACCTTCGGCTCCCTGTTTATCACATCCCTGAGTAAGAATTGCTAAAGAAACAACACAAGCCAATGTCGAAAAAGAGGAAAAGTTTCTCATAACATATACCTAATTAGCAAAAGAAGCTTATACAAATCAAAAAAAATGCATATTTTAATTATCAAGATACAGGGGTAAAAAAACTAAGTAAAAAGTAATTTTTAAATTTTTAGAATACGGTAACAAAGAAAAACGGTAAATATATGGTAAATCACATTGTTTGTATTATTTAGGAGCAAATGTTCAAAGGAACATCCAGGATAAAGAGAGAAAAAAAAAAAGAATAAAGGCAGGACAAAATAGTTAAATTAAAAATGAAATTTACTGTAAGTTAACCCTTTGGCAATAAAAAAGGAACTATGGTTTATTCCCATAATTCCTTTTCTAACAAAACAGTGTTTATTCTAGAACACTATAAATCTAAGATTTTAGCATCAGAAACTACACCATTCTCAAAATTGATTCTGAGAGATTTAGCATCTTCATCTTCCTTAGCTTTGAAAACCTGACAGTTGGTCTTGCCTTTATCACATAGAGTTAACACATGGTTATCCAGGAACTGCCAGCCAAGTAGAAGACCGGTGGTAACATCTCTGCCTACGTGAGAACTGGTGTAGTCATAAATTAACTTGTTACCCAGAGTAGCCTGAGACTGAGGACTACCTAACAGTTTTTCAACTTCCTGAGGAGTTGTTTCTCCCTTAACAAGGGTAACCTCAACATCTGAAGATGATGAGCAACCAGCAATCATAAGTGAGGCAATTGCCAACAATGCTACTTTTTTCATAAAGATACTCCAAGTACAAGTGGAATTTACTGATATTTTCAATTTATCAGTGATAACAGTCCATTAGAGGTATGGAAATACTTACCTCTAGATGAAAATAGGTACAGTCTCTGGGTTTTACTTTAACGTTGCTGCGTTAACAACGAATACATCACCATGAATCTGATCTAAAACCAGTTCACTGGCAGACGAATTAACAGATCCAAAGAAGGAGCTTCTAGGTGTGGTTCCCATACAAACCATTCTTGCATTCAGCTTTTTGCACAGACGAGGAATTTCCTCATCCACACGTCCCTGAAGCACATGAACATGGTCTAGAGGTACTCCATGCTTCTTTGAAAACTCCTCAGCGAGCTGGTTGGTAACATCCTGTGGACTTGCAATACCACCA
>NZ_CACVSS010000114.1:0-4623 GCF_902756765.1 uncultured Succinivibrio sp.
CAAATCGTCTTACACCAAAGGCTTTTCTGCAATAAGTGAAAAACTTATTGTTTGCCTTAAGCTCAATAACCTGTCCTACAATCATTCCTTCTGTTACCTGTCAGAATATTTTAATGAGTTACCAAAGACGTAATCTTACTATGAAGAGGATAATTAAATAAAGCCCCAAAAATTGAATCTATAAAAAAAATTGCAGACTTTATAAACAATTTGTAGATTTATAAAAACAGTTATTAGCCCTTTCAAATTTTTATCTGGAGACCAGCCTTATTAGACAGAGGTTAAATCTGACTTAAAGGTTAATTTCAGGCAAAACTGACATCATGCCTCAAGATTTAAGTAGTTGTCCAATTCCATTGGAAATATAGCCTGTCCCCAAAAAGATTCCTTACCTCGAATCAATCTAACTTCTCTTAAATCATCTGTGAAAAAGCGCTTAGTGAGCTTTGGGAGCTAACGCTGTCATTATCAGAGGAAGCTGCTTTAGGATTATACTCCTTAAGAAGAATCTGATACTCTTCAAGCTTGACTAGAAAGCGGTCAAGTTTCTGGACAAATCCATCTGTATCTAACCCTTCAAGCCTTAAAGGCAGCATAAAGACGTATTTGTTGTTGCCAGGATTCTGAGAAAGGGTTCCGCCTTCAGTGGAAAGATAAAGAAAATTAGCCTTAAGCAACAGCTCAGAGAATTCTGAAGTAAAGCTCTCGGGAGGATCACCGAACTCAGCACAAATAGTGATGCTTTCTTCTGTAGGTGATTTTAAAATTCCTACCTCCTGATCATCTACCTTGAAAAAGGTGGAACCATCTTTTTCAGGAGCGACGCCTTCAATAGAATATCTGTCGCAGAACTCTTTGATAATGCTGTGTATGTCCATATCTAATCCATCTTCCTATGACTCAGTACTGCCCTTTCTCGTATTGGTGATTAAAATAAAAATTTCATCGGACTCAAATTTCAAGACTCAGTATATTAGTTATAGACTAAAGAAGAAAAATAAAACATGATAACATTCACAAAGATATACATAATGTAGAGCAAAATTTTTTATCAACTTTTTCAAAAGAAAAGCGTAAAGATTTTTCAAACCAATATTTTCCATATAAATACAGATAGTTATAAAGGTTTAGGACAGATCAAATTTAAAAAGACCTCCTCCCTTTTTTAACTACTGAGAGGTGGCCTTATTGATTATAGTGTCGATAGATGCTTAGAAAAGCCAAAGCAGGAGAGCACCAAGCAGAATTCTGTATATTACGAATACGGCCATGCCTGATTTTGCAATGTATTTAAGGAACAGATGAATCACAATAATTGCAACGATAAAGGAAAGTATCGCACCAATAATCAGGTTAACCCACTGTAGTTCCAATGTGCCCATAGTGTAGATTTTGTAAATCTCATAAGCACCTGAAGCGATAATTACAGGAATTGCCAGAAGGAAACTGAAACGGGCTGCCGCTTCTGATTTCATTCCCATGAAAAGACCTGCTGTAAGTGTAATACCAGAACGGGAAACACCAGGGAATACAGCAAGCGCCTGAAATAATCCGATTACCAAAGCCTGAGTATAGTTAAGACCACGAAGAGAGTCTGAACGAGCGCCCTGAATATTATCAATATTGCGCCATACCATCTTCTTGTTCACATAGGAAGCGATACCAAGAAGAATACCAAAACCAATGGTGGTATAGGCAATAACATCAATATTATCTCGCAATACCGAAGAAATATACCCCTCACAAAGTGAACCAACCACACAAACAGGCAGAGTAGCAATTATCAGACAGAAACCAATTCTTGCCAGAGGAGAAATCTGTAGCTTGATACAGGCTTCAATGGTATAGGAAGAAATCTTGACCAAATCAGCAAGATAATACAGGACAACCGCCATCAGTGTTCCCAGATGAACTGCAACATCAAAAGCCAGCCCCTGATCAGGCCAGCCAAGAAGTTTTGCAGGGAAAATCAGATGAGCACTTGATGAAACAGGTAAAAACTCAGTTAGTCCCTGCACTATAGAAAGGACCAGAACATGCAAAAAAGTCATTACTAGTCCTTAGAAGCGTTATTCCATACAGGAGCTTCAACATTCCAGTCTATGGAAGTCTTTACAACCTTTCTGTCCTCTGACAGGGTTGGTTCAAGCTTTGACCACAGCTCACTAACCTTCTGGTGAAGGACTGGATGAACAAAATCTGGATCAAGCTCATTTAAAGGACAGGTTACAAAAGGATAGTCCTGAATATCATGACGAGGAATAATGCAAGGAGTAGTGGTTTCAAGCTCTCCAAAAGCAAGAATATCGATATCGAGACGACGCTTCATACCAAAATTGGTGCCATCGTTAATCATCACTTCCTTTCCTGCCATTTCCTCAATCTTCATAAGACAGGTATGGAATTCTTCAAGGTTGGACTCAGTATCTCCGCTGATTACCATATTGAAGTAGTCAGGCTCACCATTTCTTACAGGTTTACTGATCCAGATAGATGATTTCTTACAGTTTTTTAATAATGGGGAAATTTTTGCGAATGCAAATCTTAAAGAGTTTTCTCTATTTAGATTGGATCCAACACCTAAATAAACCTTTGTAGACATCTTTACTCCAAAGTCTTTGTTATCTGTATTCCAACCTCTCTTACATCTGCGACTGCCTCTGGCTTGTTAAGTCTTACAGTCACACTATAAGGAGCATATTCTTTTAATATTATGTCACAAAGCTCCACTCCTAACTCCTCTAGAAGTTTGGCTTTTCGATTTATGATATATTTTTTTACTCTCAGAGACAAATCTGCATAGTCAATACTTTTAGCTAAGTCACCTGTTTGACCAGCTCTTTTCAGATCTTTTTCAATTTCAATTGAAACCAGAAGCGGCTGAGGAGTAACTCTTTCAAAATCCAGAATGCCAATAATACATTCCACTCTGAGATCTGTAATAAATATCTTGTCCATTTCTAGAGAGCCTTAAGAGATGATAGAGGCCATCTTGGATAAACCTTTATTCTGCCATCTCCAAGCTGTCCTGCCTTAAATCTAAGCATACCAACCTGTGCAATCATGGCACCGTTGTCTGTGCAGAACTCTCTACGGGCAAAGAATGCCTTACCGTGTATAGAATCCATTAGTTTCTGCAGGCGATTGCGAATATCCTTATTGGCACTTACTCCGCCAGCCACAACTAACGTTTTCAGGTGACACTGTTTTAAAGCTCGTTTACATTTAATTTCTAAGGTTTCTGCCATAGCCTCTGTAAAGCCCTTGGCAATATCTGCCTTCACAGTCTCAAGATCATCCTTATGATCTAAAGTTGCGTTTAAAACAGCAGTTTTTAGACCTGCAAAACTGAAGTCACAGTTTGGATTCTTTATCATTGGACGAGGGAAATTGAAGACACCGCTCTTTCCGTTTTCTGCAAGCTTTTCAAGTCCAGGACCACCAGGATAAGGAATTCCCAGAAGTTTAGCTGTCTTGTCAAAAGCTTCTCCGGCTGCGTCATCAACAGACTGACCGATAAGTTCATACTTACCAGGTTTTTCTACCTTGATAAGTAGAGTATGACCACCGGAAATCAAAAGAGCGACGAACGGATACTGAGGTTTGTCATCCTCAAGCATTGGTGCTAAAAGATGACCTTCCATATGATGCACAGGAACACAAGGTATGCCTAAGCCATAAGCTAAGGCTCCGGCTTCCATAGCTCCAGCCAAAAGAGCTCCAATAAGGCCTGGTCCTGCAGTATAAGCCACTGCGTCAATATCCTTTAGTTCGAGATTAACTTTATCCAGAGCTGCTCTTACAAGAGGAACAACTCGTTTGATATGGTCTCTGGATGCAAGCTCTGGAACCACACCGCCGTACTCGGCATGCATGGCAATCTGAGTATGCAGTACATGAGAAATCAATCCTTTTTCGTCATCATATATAGCAACACCTGTTTCGTCACAGGAGCTTTCTATTCCTAGTACACGCATAACAATTCTCTAAATTACTGAAGATGGCCTATTTTAGCAGATTATTTGAGGTCTGTCGCAGTTTTAATCCTTGAGGATATATCAGTAGAATGTAAAGAAAAACAAATACAAAAAATATTATAACGTAGTCTGATTTTTATTTATTAAACATAGATAATTAAAATAAGAATTATAATAATTACTTTTTTATCAAAAAGTTAAATAATATTAAATGGAAATAATTACTAATTTTATGTGATCTGCACTGTATTTTTGAATATTTTGTTTACACTACTTTTATAGATACTTATAATAGAATTGTAAATTAAATGCTGAGGTGAATTTCTCAAGGACGAATAAACAGGATTGCCTGCAGCCTCCAGGAACCAAACAGGGACTGCATTAGATACAATGTAAATACTATCTGTAATCATACTTGTAAACAGCAGTAGACCAACAGATGTTGAGGGTAATCCCAATGATCCAACAGGATCTTGTCCTAAGAAATAATCACCAGCAAGGTGGAACTTTAAAAAATTTTTTTTAAGATAAAGGTTCCGCGGAATAAAACCAGTCCAGCCAAGGATGAATATTCCGAAGCTGGACTAGGTGAACAAGATAACTATCAGCATTTACATCATATTTATTATTGCTGCTAGCTAATTTT
>NZ_CACVSS010000115.1:0-6590 GCF_902756765.1 uncultured Succinivibrio sp.
TCAAGTCCATTATTCTTGTAATATTCGGCCTTTGCCTTGTACATTCTCTCATCAGCAAGCTTTGCAAGTTCATCTATGTTTGCATCAGGATAATCTACCCGGCAGGCATGGCCAGCCGAAATAGACATATTCTTTACAAGTTTGCCCTGCCATTGTCCAACATGACTATAGAATTCTCTTTCGCCAACGGCATATTCTTCAGGAGTTAAGCAAAACATACCAACAAATTCATCTCCTCCAGTACGGAAAATTTTACCATTTTGCCCCTGCAGCGGTTTAAGTTTGTTGGCAATACCGGCAAATCCATAAATAAGTTCATCTCCAGCCGCATGACCGAGAGTATCATTAACCTGCTTGAGCTGATTTATATCATACATAGTGAACACCAGATTGTCAGGAATTGGATTTCTGCGATAATATTCAAGTTGTGCCTCGTATGCTCTTCGATTCAGGAATCCGGTCATATCATCTGTAACTGAACGCAGGAATAACACCTGTTCCTGCTGCTTACGTTCATCAATTACCTGTGTTGAGAACAGTACGACGGTTGGACAGCTTTCATTGTCAGTTTCTACAGCAATAAAGTTGGCAATAAACCAACCTGTATGTTGTCCAACGAACTCAGAGGATAGAGTCTTAATACCTCTCATACGTTCACTAATAGTCGTGAGATCAGTAAACTCTAAGGCACTGTCACGATATTGAGGAACAATGACGTTCTCCATAATAAGCCGCATTTTTTCAGCTGCAGAGATTTTTTTATCCAAAAATTCCTTTAACTCGCCACCTGAAGAGTATTCTGTTATTGTTCCGGTTTTAAGATTAATCAGATGCATAGAATAATACATATCAGCAAGGGACTTCAGAATTCTTAGCTGTTCCGATTTTACTGCATCCGCTGCTTTTAGATTTTCCTCGAGTTTTTTCTTGTCATCGATATCAATAAAGAAACCAACAATAGATATTGGTGATCCATCTTCTCTTCTGGCAATTCTTCCTGCCGCATGGAACCAGCGATATCCTCGGTTATGGGTTAGAAATTTGTATTCAGTATCATAAATTGTTCTATTGGTATAATCTTTCACAGCGTTCCAATACTGATTAACCACTCTTTCCCTATCATCTGGATGAAGTCTGTCCTCGAAGGAACTGAATTCGTTAGGAAAGTCTGATTCATCCTTATACCCAATCATACGTCGAAAAACCTGACTCCATTTTACAGAAGTCATTTCACCGTTCTGGTTGAAAGTCATATTCCAGGCTCCAGAACCAAGTGCTTCCTGAAGAAGATCTACCTCATTAACCATCTCTGATTCGTTATAATTATTAGATTCCATGATCACAGATACCTTCTTTTAGCTGATTCATGATTTATACAAACAGTAACACTTCTCTATATTTTAAATATAACACTGATTTATATTCTGATATCGTTCGCATCTCAGTATATTTAAGGTATTTAAATCTGAATTATAGAGAAAACAGGTAAACACCTGAAAAAAGAGCTTTCTCTTCTATAAGAGAGGAACGAAAAGAGATTTAAGAGCGCAGGAAACATATGCTTCCCGCGCAACTGCTACTGAGTTTTCTGTAGCATGAAGGTCTGGTATTCAAGATCAGAGAACTGTCTGTCAACAAGGAACAGACCAGTGATGGTACAAAGCAGCATTGAGAATGCAAAGCCGTATCCATAATACACAGGACCAAGATCAATACTGATGTATGAGAACAGGAAGTTTGAAGAAACCATGACTGCAGTCAGGAGCAGAGCTCCGTATCTCTTATCCAGGTAATACATGACATTTAGAAGAGACATCACAAGAACCTGAAGACTTACACCAACAAGATCAATATAGAAAAGATTCAGATAAATAAGATCGATGCCAAAGGCTGATAGAATATCCTTAGCAAAAACCAGCAGCAGAGCCAGAGTTATACCCTGAACCTTGAAAATCTTATAAAGACACTTTCTGCAGGACTCGATCATCTGATCCTTGTATAGAGTAATAGTGCTTAGAGAACCACCCTCTCTTACGGAATTATAGAATTTAAAACAGTTCTCTGTAAAATCTGTCTCAATTCTCATAATAAATACCGCCATTCCAGGAACTACAGCTAGATAAGCTAGGAAGATTGGAAGATCGTAAATATAAGAGGCTCTCATTACATCTATCTGAGCATATGAAGTCTCATTTCTGAACCAGAATACGAATTTATCAGCCCATACTCCAAGGTTATAGAACAGACCACAGAATACAAGTGAAACATAAACCTTATGAGGATTTAAGAAATCAAATCTGATAAAGCAGAAACCAGGCATCGAGCGCACTACCTGAAGCAGGAAGGCAAATGTAAGAATACCCTGTGATACACAGAATATAAACTCAAGACCTAAAAGACCAAAAGGAGGTATTGACCAGGCAAGAAAAACCATGAGACCGTAACCGGCAAACATGGTTATAACAATACGGTAATACTCCTTCATACCAGACAGGAAGATAATCACAATCCACTGATTGGTCAGAAGTACAAAAGAGGCCAGCATACAGATTCTTACAGAAAAATCGATGCTTGGAAGAAAATTTAACAGTAAAAATCCTACCGCTCCTGATACTGCTGTTAAAAACAGCATAGCTCCGAACAGGTTAGGAATAATTCGGTTATCCTCTCCCCTGAATTCACAGTCAGCCACGAATCTTGAGAAAAGGATCTGGAAAAATCCACTTAGTATAAGCGACCCTGCCATCATATACGTTACCGAGATCAGAAACTGAATAATCAGAACTGACGGATAGATAACATCTATACTGATGATACCAATAATCATCAGAGCCATGATTGACAGTACCCAAGGGCCAGAACTTACAATTGAAGCTATACCGTAAGCCTGTATTACTGAAGTTAGGGAATCCTTTTTAAGGATCTTCCTTAACTCAAAGCCTATTCCCGCCATCTATACCCTCTTGATAAAGTTTTCTGTAGGAATCAAACATCATTGATTCTTCATAATGTTTCAACACACGCTCGCGACCAATGTCACCGGTTTCACGCCATAACTTATCGTCACTCAGGAAATGGTCAATCATTTCTACACCCTGAGCAGGATTTGCTATTGATATGACTTCACCTGCATGACCAAGATTTGGAGACTCGTTCTTTGCACCATATAGGATCTCAGAACAGGCTCCAACATCGGTTGCAATACAAGGAATACCACTTGCCATAGCTTCAAGCAGAACCAGAGGCTGGGCTTCAGAAATTGAAGTCAGCATCATAATTCCAATCTGAGGCATAATTTTGGCCACATTCTGGTTTCCAGTGAATTTTACATGCTCCTGAAGCCCTAGACTCTGTACCAGATTCTCACACTCTGACACATACTTTGGATCCTCTTCCTTAGGACCAACTACCCAACCTTGAAGATCCGGGTACAGCTCCAATGCACCTCTGATGGTACGGATAAAGGTTTTAACATCCTTAATTGAAACAACTCTTCCAACCAGAGCAACTACATGAGGAGGAGTCTGGGGTCTAAGCTTGTAAGCTTCCTCAAAGCGATTGGTCTTAATACCGTTAACCACAACTACGGTCTTATTTTCCGGAGCTCCATCAATTACCTGACGAAGTCTGTTTCCTTCAAACAAAGCAGTGATTCTGTACGCTTCCTGATATGCTGACTTACCCATCTGCACAAAGAAATTGATCCAGATCCTGCGGATTAGATCCATACCTGAATGCATGGATATATCCAATGAGTCACTTTTACTCTTAATCCAGGTTGCAAGTGACAGGTCAATCTTTCGCTCTTTTGTATAGATACCGTGCTCTGTCAGAAGGAAAGGCACGTTATTGGAGGCGTGAGCAAGCGCACCAAGGAAACCGGCATAACCTGTTGATATTGAGTGATAGCATTTAGCTTTAGGAAGATGAGCCGCAATTCTGCAGAGCTCAATTAGAGGCTGGTATAAGGTTCTGTATGTCCAGAAATAGTCCACAAATGAACCTTCAGCATCAATTGCATCATAACGCTCTGTGAGAATATCCCAGGAGTCTCTGCTATACAGAAGATCATTAATAGCATAAGGATCAGTACCTATAGCGTTGGCAAAGTCTCTTAATACTTCATGAGGAATAGGCTTTTCAGGGTTATCAAAGGAACTGATAACCTCTCTCCATAGGCCAAAGTCCTTGTTATTGGCTTTCTTAGGCATCTTCTTTGACAGATTCTTATCGTCAGGAAGAATATAGTGCATTTCCATGCCAACAACATTTGAAGGAAGCTCATAGGCCATTTGCTTGTAAGCGCTTCTCTGACCACCAATGAACACCAGATAGAATGTGTATTGTGGCATATTGCTGATAATCTGATGTACCCAGGAGGAAACACCGCCGCGAACAAACGGATAGGTTCCCTCAAGCATCATGCAGATATCAGACTTTGCGCCTACATTAAAGCTAGCATCTTTCTTCATCAGCTCTTTGTAGACTTCACTAACACTCTTTTTTTCTTCACTATTTGGCATTTAACCAATACTCCCTGATGTGAGAAAGTTTTGAGCCTTCAGAGGTATAAAGAGAGCTCAGGTATGTTTTTACAGAAGCATAGTCTCGCATTCTGAAATTCTGAAAGCGCATTCAGCCAGATATGTATTTACCTGAGAATCCAGCATCTTTGCATTTTTTGCTTTCTGAAGCGCAATCATAGCTGGCTCAATTTCGTTAAGCTCAAGCTGAATTCGACCTAAAAGCAGCTCAAAATTGCCTCTATCTTCAATTTGAATAGCTTTCTGACACCATTTTTTGGCGTTGTTAAGATAGTGCTTAACCAGAACTGTATCGGCAATTCCAAGATAGCAGATTTCCCAGAACTGCTGGGCAATATCGTAGGCAATATCTGCGGAATTGTTTTCCTCGAAAGAGTCCTCAAGTCTCTTAATATTGTCGGTAATATCCTGCTCAATAGGGTCAAGCTGAGAATATGCCATGAGACGAACATCATCGGCAGGATCTCTTAAGGCAATCTTATAAAAGGATATTCTCTGATCTCGTGGCAGATGAGATACAGAGGAAATAGCCTCTACTCGTCTATCTGTGTCAGGTGCATTTAAAAGAATATCCTGCAGAGCGCCGGTACCCAGCTTGGTATACATCATGTCACGTGGATGTGAAGGCAGCTCTTCCCTTGGATTGTGAATCCACATAACCTCATCCTTTTTTCTTGGAAGGTTCATGGCCACAACCACACATACAAACAGTCCGACAAAGCCGACAACAGGAAGGAACATGCACATCAGGAACATGAAGCCCACAGCAAGATAAGGGTTCTGTGATTCTCTCATTTTAGGAGGCAGCATCATATACATGGCATAAGATGCACTTATACTTGCAATAAAATGAAAAAGTGAGAATACCAGAAGTCTCCTGTAGAGCTCGGCATCTGAAAAAGCGTAAACAGCAGCGCTTATATCACTAATCAGGCTTAAAACAATAAGAAAAATCGTCATCTTTTAAATCCAGTTTTTTAAGCTCTGAAATCAACTGTTCATTTTCGACTGATACATCCAGAGGACCGGTAAAATCAAGCTTGATTGCACCATCTGACTCTCTGGTCATAAGACGATCAACTCGGTCAATGTACAGCTGAGCCTGTAGTTTTGATGTTAGAGGCAGCAGCACAACAAGAATTGTTTCGTCATCATTATTTTTGCGTTTCCAGTAGATATCGGCACCACGACGAAGAGAAATAGTCTTGTCAAAAAGAGCTAGAGCTGCATCTGTATAACCTTTACAGAAAACAATACTGCTGTTCTGTCCGTGGAACTTGTTCTCATCAAGAGCCTTCTTAAGATAGCTTAAGAACAGATCCTTTTCTGAAGTCTGAATTACAGGAGCAATTACACCTGTAGACATCATATCAGCGGCATAGGCACTGACCAGATTTAAAATTGCAATATTCTGAGAGGTCAGAGTAAAGAACTTAACCTGAGAAACCACAACACAGGCATGCATAACACCGGCAGTATCAACTAATGGAATACACAGCTGATACTTTAGGGTTGAATCTGTCTCGTACAAATTAATAGGAGATAAAAGTTCCCTGCTCTCCAGCATGTCTTTTACCATACTGTCTTTTAAATCAAGATCTTCCATCTTACCGATTGAAGCAAGAGCCTTTGGATCAATTTTTCCATTTTCAACTCTATAGAGTCCAGCCTCTTCCATAACTACAATCGAAGCTAAAAGTTTCAGAACATGAGGGGCTAAGGTAGTTATTCTGTCGTGCTGATTTACCCCAAGTATTGGATATCTTTCGTTGAGTTTTTCAAGTTCACTGATACTTGAACGAAGACTTACCACCTGTCCAGCCATTCTCTGTTCTAACTGATCATGAGAGGAACGAAGCATGAAATAGTTTTGAGTAAACAGAGACAGTTTCTTTTTCATGAATGCATAATCAAGGTCATTGCGGTGAAGTCTTTCTTCCCAGACATCACGAAACTCTCCTGCAATCATGTTAACAACCAGCATGCCTACTGCCTGATAGTATGAAAAATAATCAGTGATATTGTGATATTTAAAAAATGACAGTG
>NZ_CACVSS010000116.1:0-4618 GCF_902756765.1 uncultured Succinivibrio sp.
GCTGAGCAAATCTGGCGATAGCACACATATAAAGAATCTTCTTCAACTGCCTGTTGCCGGTGTGAGGGATCATACCAACTTGAACTATACCGCCACTCCAAACACGACATTTTATAAAACACGAAAAAAAACGCCAAACAGATTAAATAAGCCATTCGGCGCCAAACACTTTTCGTGTTTTAAATCCATAAATTTCTTCTATACTGAAATTCCAACACTTTTTTTAAGGAGAAATCTATGGATATTGATATCTTATCATTACCTAGTCCTCTTGAGGTAAATCTTACTTTTGGAAAATATAAATCAGACAATCTCAAACTTAGCCGACGCTGTCCATCATGGGCAGAGGAGGCTTTTAAGGCTTACGTGGCATATACCTCGCAAACTCAAAAGAGGGATATCCATCATTATAAGGCGAGCGCATTCTTTACCAGATTGGCATTGTTTGCAGATCAAAGCAATTGTCACTGTTTTGCTGAACTTTCAGTCGAAATCGTAAATGACTTTATAGAGAATGTTAGCTATGGCAGTCACAAACATCAAATTCATCAGTTGGCTGAGCTAAGAAAATTGATCCTATGGCTTGTTGCTTTAGAGTTGATTCCAGCAAGTATTTTTAAAGAGGTTTATTTGTCAGGTAAAATGGATCTATGGTTCAATGAGATCATGTCCCGCTTTGGAGTGATGACTGCAATAAATGATCTGATGGATTTTGATGAGAAATCTCTGAATAGACTGGAAGTCCCAGTCTGGGCTGTAGAGGCTATCAATCAGTATGCTATTCATTGTGATCGAAGACTATCAAAGATATTTTGCTCCCCCCTCCAATGTGTGATCAAGGCTGCGGCCTGCATCAGGTGTATGGTAAGGCACTATAAAATCCTGTCATTCTATGAAATAAAACCCTCCTATTTGGCAGAATTAGGGCTCTGTTTGCGGCCATTGCAGAAATATTATGACTTTTTTTCTCATTTCATTGCGTTCCTTGCCAAACAAGGCTTCATCACTGAATACATGCCAGAGGCTTTTCTCAGAGTAAAGCAGAGTATGTTTCTTTTCCCTGAACAGAATGATTGGTCTGACTTCCCATCAGGAAAGGTTGGACCAGAAGAGCTATTTCAGCTTCAAGGACAGGTAAATAGACTGCTGAAAGAACTTGGGTATTCTAAAAAAAGTCAAAATCAAATCATGTCAGGAGTATCTAGACATTGCTTGTTTTTGCAGGAGCACGGGTTAACGTTTTCTTTTGAGGGAGCTTTAAAATGGTGTCATAAATTATCTCCAGATACGTCTGGCAAATATAAAACCGGACTTTATCTGTGTCACAAGCTTCTGTGTCAGGAGCCCATCTTACCAGACATTATGTTGGAGGAGCGGTATTGTCAGCTTAGGTGTAAACCAAAAAAATTCCCCAGCTGGTCTGAGAATTGGTGTCAACGCTATTTAAAACAACGGCGGCAGGATGGAATTAGTGAAAGTACAGTAAGGCAAGATATCACAAGTCTGCACTACTTTACCGATTATCTCAATCAGAGACGTGTTAATTCATTCAATAGTCTGACTATAGAACTTCTACATGATTTCGACAGGGATTGTAATCCAGGAGCAGCCAGATATAAAGCTGATGTCAACAGGATTATTCGGTCATTTTTATTGTTTCTAGCAGAAAACGGTGTAGTTAGATATAACCTCATCCTTACTTTGCCATCGTATAGTGTAAGTAAGATACGTCCGGTAAAAACATTAACCGACGTGCAACTTCAAGAGTTGTATCGGTTCTGTTCAGATGTTTCAGGCGAATGCCAGACACGAGACGCTCTTGCTTTTAAACTGGCCCTCAATCTGGGATTACGGGCTGTGGATATTGTCAATCTAAGGTTTAAGTCCATAGATGTGAAAAAGAAAATCCTGAGATTCAGGCAACGAAAGACTGGACGGATAGTTGAATTACCGCTACCGCAGACTGTGCTTAATGCTCTTTATGAGTACCTGTCGACAAAAAGAAAAGAGCATAACAACGATCAAGTCATGCTCCGCAGTATTGCGCCTCACTGCAGACTTAAGTCGGCAGAGACATTTAGAAGTAGAGTCAAGGCTCTTAATTGTGATCATTTCACCCTACATCAACTGAGAAAGACATTTGCATCTCTGCTTCTCAAAGCTGGAGTTAACTTTCAGCTCATAGCCGATGCCTTAGGGCATGCGAACTCACAAACCTTACATGTTTACCTGAGCACCGAACCTGAACAGTTACGCAGTTGCTGTTTCCCGTTTACCGGATTTGAACTGAATAGTGAGGAGGTAATGATATGAAAGCAGAACAATCTCACGCATTCTACAGCTTCAGATCTAGGCTTGGTCCGAAAATGGAAGAGTACATTGCGCATAAGCGTGTTGCTTTAGACTCAACCTTCAATACACAGGCTTCTGCACTGCATGCTTTTGATGTATTCC
The DNA here is from genome assembly GCF_902756765.1 of uncultured Succinivibrio sp. Lineage (NCBI taxonomy): Bacteria > Pseudomonadati > Pseudomonadota > Gammaproteobacteria > Aeromonadales > Succinivibrionaceae > Succinivibrio > uncultured Succinivibrio sp. The sequence continues at coordinate 2,455 of NZ_CACVSS010000116.1, forward strand.
TAAGATACAGTGACTACGATCAAGGACTTCTGACCAGAGATGCAGTAGAGGCATATCGCGCCAGACTTGTTGCCAAGAATTTAAGCAGTAGTCACATAAGATCTGTACTTGGTACAATCAGAGGCTTAGCCATATACCTGATTGGTCAGGGTACAGATGCCTATCTTTTCCCTAAAAACAAACTACCTATAGCCCATTATCGGGAGCCTTACATTCCATCTCTAGATGAACTGAAGAAGTTTGCAAAATTCGTTGATGCAAAAGCGGTCAAAACTAGCAAAAGACTCCACCAATTTGCTGTAAGCTATGCTGTGATTTATCGATTGCTTTTTCTATTGGGACTTAGGATCAGCGAGGCAATAGACCTACGCAGAGAAGAAGTTAGGTTCTCTGACAACACACTTTATATCCGTAACTCAAAAGGTAATAAAGACAGAGTAGTTGCTTTTAACGACGGACTAGCTAAACTGCTGTCTGATTTTGATGTCTCTGCCGATAAATACTGTCCTCAACGTACTTACTTTTTTGGCATTGACTCTGACGGTAGGCCCTGCAAAACTGCTTTCAGAATGTGGTTTAAACGTAACTGGCTAAAATGTTTTGGAGATCATGGCAGATATGCTTTGCCTTCTCCTCATTGTCTGCGCCATGCTTATGTGGTGCACATTATCGATCTATGGGCTGAACAGCGGGTGGATTTCAGAACCAGACTACCGATTCTGAGCAAGAGTCTTGGGCATGCCTCTGTGGCCAATACCTATTATTACTATCATCAGCTAAATGGACATGGCAAGTCCATGCAAAATTTCGCTATCGCTGCAGCTGATATAATTCCACAGGAGGTGCGTGATGCATTTCTCAACTAGGAACAAGGTGATCATGGGAGCCATGCTGGAACGGGCCTCAGTCACCAAAGACCAGAATCTCAAACTACCACTATTTATTGATTATGTAACCTCATATCTTAATGAAGAGCTGTTAATATGCAAACGCAGTCCCTGTACTATCAAGGCTGTAGTCAGTACTCTGAGTAAGTTCATCAGGTATTTCAGAAAAGTCATCGGAGTGGAAGTTGATAAATTCAGACTGTCCGACTGCACATCTGACTTCGTCAGAGAGTGGTTGGACTATGAGATGCGGGAACATAAAGTCTCTGCTGCCACCCGCAATCTGAGACTCTCCCATCTGAGATCCTATGTACTGTATGCTACTGACCGCTGTCCTCTGGCAAGTTATATCTATTTGCAGCTTACATATATCCCAGAGTTAAGAGTTACACAACAGATTAAGACCATCCTGAGTGAAGCTCAGATAACAGCTATTATCCGGGCAGGACTGTCAACAGAGAAAGGCAAACGCAATTCACTAATTCTGTTGCTCCTTTACGAATGCGCCTTGCGAGCATCTGAATTGGTTGAACTTAAGATTGAGGATGTCATCATCCATGGTGACAAGAAATTGGTGCATGTGTTTGGCAAGGGAAAACGACACCGCAATATTGTGATTAAACAGGAGACTGCAGAGTTGCTCAAATCCTATCTCAATGAATTTCACAAAAACTCCAAGCAGGATTCGCCTTTGTTCTACAGTATTCGTCAAGGTCAAGCCTCGGCACTGACAGTCAAAAGTGTAGAGTATCTGGTGAAGCAGGCTGCCGATATTGCCCGTAGAACCATGCCAGATTTACCATTACGGGTTCATCCTCATGCATTCAGGCGAAGTAAGGCAACAGCACTGTACAGAGCTGGAACACCAATTGAATTGGTCTCAGCCTTTCTCGGTCATGAAAGCATTGAAACCACAACAATATATGCTACTCCCTCTGAAGAACAGCTTCGGAATGCTCTTGATAAATGTGACTTTCCTGCAGAATGGAAGAACACTCAAGCAAAATATGAGGAGGAGGAATTCGAAAAGATGATTGCTGCCTGTGGACTAACTCCGTAATCCTAAAACACGAAAAGTGTTTGGCGCCGAATGGCTTATTTAAGCAGTTTGGCGCTTTTTTTTCGTGTTTTATAAAATGTCGTGTTTGTTCCGAAATACGAAATTTCGTATTTCACTACCGGATACACGGGGTGCAAAGCCGGCAAATGAGGCAAAATGTCTTGAATTAGGAAAGTCATCAGGATTTCCCAGTACCGCATGTAAAGTAACTGCTGAT
>NZ_CACVSS010000117.1:0-4505 GCF_902756765.1 uncultured Succinivibrio sp.
TCATACCCAGGATCTTTAAAAATTAATTAAGATCAATGGGTTAAATCATAATGTACCTAACAGTCAACCTGTAGGTAAAGTTCTTTAAAAATTCGATATATAAATCAAGCTGTTAATATATTGTACAACAGGTGTATTTAAACAAAACGATATTGTTTTGTCCTAATTTTGGGATTTTTGTTAATTAGGGAAATAATTGCTTGATTTGATGGGTATTAATGGACTTAAGGGTTCACCTTTAGTATAATGAATGTGCTTAAAAATCAATTAATTAAAGGAGAACCCATGGAGCCATTATCCCTATTTCTATCTAATCTGTCAACCAATTTATCTCCAACTGCCAAAAATCTACTGACGGTTCTTTCTAAGGACAATATCCGAGATATAGCTTTTAAATGTAAAGCCTGTATTAGGGAACGTAAATTCTCTCTCTCCAGTTATCTGTTAGGCAGTCTTTCTAAACTGTGTTCATCAACCAGAAGCTCTGAATTTACTCTTAACGACTTTCACATGAATTACAATCGAAATCAGGATCAAGCCCTAAAAATGAGCCATAAGTGCATTCATAAACAGCTTGATTCTGATGAAGCTCTGGCTGTTGTCAAAACCATAGTTGAACAGTCTATTTCTCTGTTCTCTCACAAGCTTGCAAAGAAGATTAAGAAATATCTTTCAGAAGATTTGAATACGATTCTTGATGCTATAGGCGTTAAAGATATCATTCTCATCGACGGTACAGAAATTGACCTCCAGTACTCCTGTGCTGCAAACTTCGGCTGTCAGGGAAAAGGCAGAGACAGATTAGATGGTGAATCTGCAAGACCTGGTGCAAAGCTTCATGTTGCATATTCTCTGGTTCAGCAGACCTTTATTTACATAGATATCTCTGAAGCTGTAGGTTCTGAAAGAGACCGTGTTCTCAAAGAATATCTTAAAGGCTGTCTGCTCATTGCGGACAGAGGCTACATTGATGAAGAACTTGAACAGTCTCTTTCAGAAGAAGGTATTCAGTTCCTGATTAGAGGTAAGGTCAACACCAATGGAACAATCATTGAAGCTTTTGCTGAGGATGGTTCAAGACTGAATGAATACATTGGTAAAAAGCTTAAGAATTTACCTAAAAAGCTAAATTGCGATGTAACCATCAGGACAGCCAAAGGCAATACTCTTAGAATTATCCACAGATATAATCCTGCTGCGAAGGTTGAGGATAAAATCTCTATTCTAAGAACCAATGTCAGAAGAGATAAGCTTGCTTCAAAACAGCTTTATCTGCTTTACAGAGTCCGCTGGAACATTGAGCTGTTCAATAAAGCTAATAAGAGCGGCAACAATCTAAAAAGCATTAACTCCAGTAAGAAGAATGTAATTCTTATCTTTATCCTGCTTTCTCTTCTGGCCTCAATTATCAAGACCTTCTGTGGAACTAAGGCTGTTATAAAGCATGAGATTACAAACTTATCACTGCTGAAACTGCATAAGTACAACGATCTCTTTGATGATTTCGTAAATGCACTTGCGTACAAAAGCAGATCGACCATATATCGAATTTTTAAAGAGCTTCTCGCTAACATCGCAGAGTTCTGTACAAGAACGACACCATCGCAGCGAGATCGAATTTTATTAAAAGATCTGCCATTATTATTTTGGCAGATCGCTAACCAACCAGGGACCTCTTGTAAAATTGCTTAAGGTCCTGGGTATGATAAATTTTTAAAAGACCTGTGTTCTTTAAATAATAATGCAGAGGTCTTCTGGCATGAGCATAACATCTGCAGCTTTTTAGAGTTACGCCTTGCTCATTCAGAACTTTAATGGCTGAGTCATATCCGGCATATCCATCAGAGATTAGATACTTCAGAGGAGAGTTTTCTGATTTTAGCTCGTAACTGTTAAATATTTAGTACCTAGCTCCAATCCCGCATAAATAGTACGATCTTAGCAAATTTTTAGTTTGCTAAGGAGTCACTATGAGTAGCATAGATCCCGAGGTAGTCAAAAATATTGTAAAAGATATTACAACCTCACAACTGTCCTCGTACCAAATCGCCTATAAATATCATTTGTCAAAGAATACTATTGACCGCCTTGGTATCTCTCATCTGGGTGAAGTTATCTACAACCAAAAAGAGAAACTAGCTTTTGAAGCTCTTATTGAACAAATCAAAGTGCTAAAAAATCAGGGATTCTCCGTAACTAAGATGTCTGAGCATCTGGGTATCTCCAAATCAACTATGTTTAAGATCGTTAACAGGTATGAGACTGATCGTAAGGAGCAGGTTCAGGTTATCTCAGTCGAGCATCCAGAGTCCAATCAGGAGATTTCTGAGCAGACTTCACTTCTCCCTCTTATAGAAAATGAAGAGCCAATGAGGCGCAACAACTTTTACAGACACAACAGATACAGGAACAATGTCAACTCAGATTCTGATTACGCCCGAATCCAGTTGAATGGCGTTCAGCTGTCATTTAATCCCAAACAGCCACAAATCTGGGAGACTGTTAACAAGATTATGAGCTTGCTGCAGGAGTAACCCATGTCAATATTATCATCAACAGGTAAGATTTTATTGGTTCGTGAGCCTGTCTGTGGCAGATTTGGCATTCATAAGCTGATGGCCATGATAAGCTCTGGCTCAATAGGTGTAAAGTGGAACGGTATTGATGAATTATGTTAAAAGTAACATAATTCATCTTATGTTTAGAAAGAGTTATTGTTGAGTGACTTTGATATCTTATTTATTTTTTTAGTTTTATTCAAAATTACTCAACATAACAGTTTAATTTACTCTACGTTTAGTCAAATTTTCTAAAAAATTCAATGTGTTTTCATCTTTATTATTTATCTTTTCTAAATTAGTAAAATTTTCTCCATCAGTAATCTTTGACAAGCTTTCCGCAACTGTATTTGCCTCCCTTACTTTCTTATAATGTCCAATATAAAATTTTTCGGTTATCTGCACACTGCTATGACCAAGCAAATCTCTAACGTAGATAAGATCTACACCATTGGCTATATTTAATGTAGCAAAGGTGTGTCTCAGCATATGAGGAGTCACCTCATCAGGAATTAGTTCAGGCGCTTTTATTCTTGCTTTCTCTGCATATTTTTTTACAAGGTTATAAACACCATGTCTAGATATAGGTTGTCCAAATTGATTCAGAAATAGATATTCTTCTCTTCTAGCAGGATGCTCTAAGCCAGTCTGTTTCATATAGATTATTATTTTCTGTACGATCTGCTTCTGCAATGGCACTGTTCTGTATCTAGCTCCTTTTCCGATAATTACCATAGAGGCAGGATTCCCCAAATTAATATCTTTTGGCCTGAGGTTGATTACTTCTGAAACTCTTAAACCAGCACCTACCATGAGAGAAATAATCAGCAGATTTCGCAACCTATTTCTAGGTTCTTCTATTACTTCATGAATAAACGCTTCTAACCCCTCAGAACTCAGAAATTTAGGAGCCTGATGGATAGGAGTTTTTATTCTGATGGCTTTAATTTCCGCATACTGCTGCTGATAGTCTACGATTTCATATTCAAGATAATTGATAAAACTGACAATAGCTGCTTTTCTCTGGTTTCGTGTGGCAGCACTGTTTTGCTTTTCCTCTGCAAGATAACGAATGAACTTTTCTACCAGTGTTCTTGTAAGCAGGGCTATGGTCATATTTTCAATCAGTATATGTTCATAATCTCTTATATATTTTAAGAATAGAGAGAATGTCTTGCTGTAGGATTCTATTGTTTTAGGAGAGTACCCTTTATCTTTAGGCAGGTACTCTGTAAAGAATTTCTGTATATGCAGATTAAAATCAGTCAACATATTCTGGTACCTCCAGACTATCTCCTAATGATTTCAGTGCTTTTTCTAGAGTATCATCAAGCTTAGAACACAGATAAGGGAAAAGCATTGTGGCGTATCGCAGGTAATATTCACAAGAACTTACATCACTGTGACCGAGCCATTGTGCTAGGTAAATAAGTGAATTATGCATATCCTTACCACTATCTATAAGTTGTTTACAGCTCATGACTGCAGCAGTCCATCTCCAGTCATGAACTCTAGGTCCTTTATGCTCTCCATTGTATGGAATTCCAGCTCTATGCAGAAATTCAACGTGATAGCTGTGAATTGTTCCCTGACTAACGCTATTATTTAATGCTTTAAGTCCCCAGAAAATGGCATCATGATCTTTAATTTGATAAAAGGTTTTGCTGGCATAGGAGCGCATTAGAGAAAGAAGATCGTCATTTAAGATGCAGTAACGTTCTGCTCCGTTCTTGGTTTTACTTAGTTTTACATACCTAGGATCTTAAGAAATTTATCCTAGGATCCGCATAAATTAAAGGATATGCAACTGTTACCAGTTGCGATCCGTTGCTGAATTTAATCAGCATCAAAAGTTCTTTAAAAATTTGATATATAGATCAATGTGTTAATAAAATATACAGAGCTTTATTCTGATATTTTGCAATTGTTTTATCCGTAAAATTGGAT
>NZ_CACVSS010000118.1:0-4489 GCF_902756765.1 uncultured Succinivibrio sp.
TTTTTTTACGTATCTCAAAGATTCAGTATATAACTGCTTCAATTACCTTAATATTGTTTTAGACTTCAATTAAGATGGGGTGTTTTAAGGATCTGATTTGTGGAAAGAACAAAGTCGTTAAGAAAAAAATTAACATTTGCAGCTCTTTGCGGCAGTGTTCTGTTTATTATTGGTTTTGCGGTATCTGCGCCCGTAAGAAGCTTTGTATTGTTTAATCAGATAGAAAAACAGGAGCGAAGCACCCTTAAGAACATTACCAATCGCGCCGAAAATTACGCCCTAAGAGAGGAAGAAAGGCGTCTTACCGTTCAGAATGAAGCCATATCAAATCTTCTGAGTACAGAGTTTCGTCTTATTTCAGAAGACGTATCCATGCTGCGTGATACCTTTGTGGCTTTTTTAGAACATCCTGAAAGATATCATCCCCGAGCTCTTCCTAATGCTCTTTATGAAGACGTTAAATCTGAAACTCCATATGTTCATTTCAGTCAGAGACTTCTGAAACAAGGTCTGAATCCCCAGATTGAAAAGGAAATAAAGGCAGGCTCAAATATTGCAGATTTTGCTCCTTTCTTTTCAGATTACTACAAGTGTGTTTTTTTCGGAGCTGAATCCGGTTATACCATTGCTATGTATGTAATGAGTCAACCAGATGATCTTGTTCCTGTAAGCAGGAATCCTGCTCGACTAACCTATGATCCGGTCTCTCGTATCTGGTATCAGGAAGGAAAAGGTTATGTGGGTACCAATTTTACTGATGTTTACAGAGCTCAGACAGGAGATATGACAGTATCCTGCATTTCTCCATATTATGTTAACGGCAAATTTCATGGTGTAATGGGAGTTGACTGCAGTCCTAAATGGGTTAATGAACTGGTTAAATCCATAGCTGTCGATAAGAATGATCTATATTTTATCCTAAGTAGCAAGGGGGAAGTCCTCTTTGTAAACTTTGATTCCGATGCCATCAGGGTGACACTGGGTGTGGATATACGTAATTCCGAGGAAAAATCCCTGGCAAACATTGCGGATAAGATGGTTGAGCAGAAAGAAGGTTTTGATACTGTAACCATCAGGGGAAAAGATTATTTTATCGCCTATTCTCCTATCAAAAATGTAAACTGGAGCTTTGCTTCGCTGATTCCTGTGGAAAATGTTTATGCTCCTTCCATCGAAATTAAAGATCATCTGCTTAAGATTAAGGATTCATACTACAGCAAACTTAAGAGCTCAATAGTGCTTGTGGTTATTTCCACCACTGTATTTGTTCTGTTACTGCTGTTTTTTATTTTCAGGAGAATCATCAGACTTTCAGATAATGTCGTCAATCCGATTATTCGCCTTACTCATGACGTCAACAAATTTGCTGAAGGTAATCTTGATAAGAGGGTTAAACTTGATTCTCATGATGAAATCATGGAGATTGCCGAAAGTTTTAATTCCCTTGCGCAGAAACTGCAGGACAACATAAAAAATCTGTCAGAGATTTCAGCCCAGAAGAAGCGTCTTGATGCGGAGGTCAATGTAGTCAACGAGATTCTGGTGAATTATCTGCCAGATAATTTCTCTCTGGCTGAGAAATATGGATTTGATCTGTATGCAAAAGAATATCCTGCAAAAAGTTCTGGCGGAGATTTCTTTGATTTCTACATGCTTGATGAAGGTCATCTGGTTGTAAGCATTGGTGATGTATCCGGAAGAGGTGTTCCTTCAGCACTGTTTATGATGATTTCAAAGGCTGTTATCAAGAGTTTCTGCAAAATGAATTCTGAGGTGTCGCTCGGAGATGCCCTGCACAAGATCAACAATCGTCTGCATGAGCATAATACCGAGCAGATGTATGTGGCTTTATTCATAGGCATTATTGAATTGAGTACCGGCAGAATGGAGTATGTAAATGCTGGTCATTACGCCCCATACGTTTACAGCGCAGAGAAGGGCACTGGAAGCTTCCTGATTGATGGGAACATTGATTCAATTATGGCCTTAAATGGCAATATATCCTTCCATACCAGATCTACTGTATTAAATCCTGGGGATATGCTTTATCTGTATACAGACGGTATTATCTCGGACAGATCGTTAAAAGGCGAAAAATTTGACGAACTGATGCTTTCTGAGGCGGTTCTGAAAGCAAGAAAGAATAATCTGACATCGGAGGAGATTGTAGATTTTTCCTACAAGACTGCCGTTGACTTTATTGGTCGGGATAGCTTTACTGATGATATAGCGCTCCTTTGTCTGCAGCGTAAATAATGAAGAGAGAAATAACTACATGAATTTTCTGAAGGAAAAAGGACACAGCATAGAATGGAAGATTACGCTTCTGTCGATTGGCGGAGCTTTAGTGTCTTTTGTGTGTATTATGTGTGTATTTCTCTTTACTGTATATTCGACTGAAAAGAAGCTGTCAGTTTGGTTTCCTCACCTAAAGAATAATCTGAGTTGGGAAATTACAGAGCATATATCCGAATCCAAGAAGAGAATTTATGTAAATCATGTTATTGCAGATGGTGTGACTCTGGATCTTAACGTCAGAAAATGTATGGATGATGCTCAGCTTATAGCTGAGAGCATGACCAATTACATGAAATATCCAAAAAGATATAAGCGAAATTATGATTTCATATTTGATAATGTCAAAGATAAAGACAAGAATGTAGTTTCCAGTTTCAGTTTTGGGGTAAATCCTCGAGAAAAGGAAATCAGTGAAGAGCTGGCTCTTGCCAATAACATCAGAGATCTTATGGTTTCCATTTACACTCAGTATTCTGATCTTCCAATTGTGTTCTATGTAATCTCTAAAAACGGATTCTGTCTGAACATAAATCCATATGATCTGAGTTATCACGGTAACATTTTCTCTTTTCTGTCGTTAAAAAACAGTAAGCGTTTTTTTGATTACAGAGATCTTCCTGCCTATGAGATGCAGAAGAATCCAGATGGTAAAGGCAGGTTAAGCAATGTTTACTATAACAATGGAGAACCTGTTATCTGCTACTCTTTCCCTTATTATGATGATAAGGGCTTTGCTGGTGTTGTAGCATTTGATGTCAGCATGCATGACCTTGCAGAGTTCTCTCTTGACTCCCATGCTAATCATGAAAGTGACTCCCATGTTGATCATGAATGGAAGATGTTCCTCATGGATAATACCGGCAAAATACAGATGTCTGATTTTACTGAAGGCATATTCTCGGTTAAGGCTGATCTGACTCTAAAACAGATTGCCTCTGCTGATATAAAGGATATGGTTAAACATGTGCTGTCCGGTGATACAGGCATTTCGCTTATCAGTTTAGATGGAGTTTCATATTATGTTGCCTATACGCCTGCTCCATCTTTAAATGGCCATCTTGCAGCAGTTTATTTTGAGGATGAAATTAAGACATCAGTGACTACATCCAAGTCAAACATCTTTAAGGTTATAGATGACAAGAATAGTCTCGTTTTTGCTCTTATAAGTGAGTACAGAGGCGTTATGTGTCTCGTGATGACGGTACTGATGCTGCTTTCCCTGATTATCTCCTACAGGGTAGTAAAAGCCTATACCAGACCAATAAGACAGATTTCCTCTGAGATAAAAAGCCTTTCAACAGGAAATCTTGATAAGAAGATTTCTGTAGATAGTGATGATGAGATTCAAACTCTGGCAGACAATATCAATAACATGGTTATTGAGATTAAAAAGAAGATGGAATCCATCTCTAGAGTATCTTCTGAGAAGGAAAAAATTGAAGCAACTATGAATGTGGCTAAAACCATTCAGTCAAATATGCTTCCAAAGAATTTTGAGGTTACTGATCAGCACAGTAATTACGAGCTCTATGCCATGAATCTTCCTGCAAAGAGTGTGAGCGGAGATTTCTATGATCTCTTTATGCTCGATGAAGATCGTCTGGTTGTCACAATTGCGGATGTTTCCGGAAAGGGCATTCCTGCAGCACTGTTCATGGTAACATCTAAGACTATCCTTAGAAATCTTTCCCATATGATGCTAAAGGACAATAACGATCTTGCCAGTGTTGTAACCCAGACAAATGTACAGCTGTGCGACAACAATAAGGAAGGAATGTTCGTAACAGTGTTTACCGCTATCATCAATCTTAAGACCAGAGAGATTTCATATGTAAGCGCAGGTCATAATCCTCCTCTGCTGCTTTCAAGAAAAAAAGGAGCATATGAATTTCTGAATCCTCCTAAGATTTTCCCTATGGTGGGAGTATCTGATCTTATTGAGTATGAGCAGAATAATATGGTCCTCGATGATGGTGACTGTCTGCTGCTTTATACAGACGGCGTAACAGAAGCTATTGATGTGCATGAGAAGTTATTCGGTGAGGCAAGACTTCTTAAGATTATGAATGAAGAGATGCTAAGGTCTTCATCTGAAAAGATTATTAAAGGGGTTTACAGAAGAATTCTAGAATTTGCCGGAAAAGCAGAACAGTTTGACGATATCACTATGCTCTGCTTCAGATTCAAGTAG
>NZ_CACVSS010000119.1:0-4468 GCF_902756765.1 uncultured Succinivibrio sp.
GTAACAGTTGCCTATTAGGTACCTATTTTTTCAGTTGATAAAAAACTACACTTCTAGCAACGAATTTTGTTAAGGAGTGTGTCACCATGGCAACAATTAAAATTGATCCTAAGACAACCAGAGAGATCATTAAAGATATCACCACCTCTACTCTTAGTGCATATCAGCTTGGCCACAAGTATAAGCTCAGTAAAATGACTATTGACCGCATTGGCAGAGATCATCTTGGAACAGACATTTATTCTAGAAGAGAGAAGCTTGCCTTTGCAAGTCTTTGTGTCCAGATAAAAGAGTTGCGAGACAGAAATTATTCTCTGTCTTCAATTGCTGATCAGCTAGGTATCTCCAAATCAAGTATTTTTGATATCAGCAAAAAGATGAAGAGCCAGGCCTCTGAGGAGTTTTCTTCTGCTGAGAAAAATGAGGTGCAGGTGATTTCTATTGAATCTAAAGTTGAGGATAGTTCTAAATTACCAGCGGCACACACCACAACACCCGTAGCTAAAGAAGAACATCCCGTAAAGACAGATAACTTCAACTCCAGAACTTATAATCGCTGGTATCCTCAGCGAAACAGTCATCATTCAAACAGACCAAGACAAAACTTTAAAAATAGCCGAAGTCCACATGGCTATATAAAAATCAAATTCAATGACATTCTAATAACCTTTAACCCTGCACAAAGGGAAGCAGAGGATGTCATTACCAGAATCCTCAGCGGAATAAATTCATAGGGAGGAAAAAATGTCTATTTTATCCGAAACCGGCAGAATCTATATGGTTCGTGAACCAGTTTGTGGTCGTTTTGGCATGCACAGACTATTAGCAATGATTTCCTCAAACTCACTTGGTGTCAAATGGAATGGGATCGATGAGATCACAGTGGTTACCTTCAATAAGCGTAAAACGATTTGTAAGATACTTCATATAGATCCCTGCGGTGTGGACTGTACAACACGTATTCTTAACACAGGCAGATTCCAGGTAATGCTTGATGAGGAGCAGATACCTATTCATTTGACTCGCGACGAGTTGGAGACACTTCTGATGGAGGGGACAGCGCCAGACAAAGCTTTTCCTCTCAAGATAGCCTGTTAACTGAAACAGAAACTATAGTGCATAGTTTAAATTCAAAAAACATGTATAGTTTTTGGATCTATTAATCACTCTGTTTTTTCAGTAAGATAGTAAAACTATTTTTACTTTCAGACCTAAAGAGCATGATTAAGTTTTTCAGAAAAAGAGCTAAGAAATCACCTTCCGGAACTAAATCCGGAGATATAGATTTTTCCTCAATGACAAAAGAGGAAATAGCTGCCTATTATGAAAAAAAGATGCAGCAACAGGCTGAAAATCAGACCAAAATCATTCAGAATCTCAGAGGAGAGCTTTCAAAAAGCAATGAAAAGCTGCAAGCTCAGGAGAATACCTTAACTCAGACAAGAGTGCAGCTTTCTACTGTAAAACAGGATCTCAACAATACAGAATCAAAGCTTAAATCCACTCTCAATGAGCTTTCATTTACAACAACTGAGCTAAATAAAACAAAGGAAGAAATTTCCCAAAAGAAGGAAGAAATATCAAAAAAACAGGATGAAATTTCAAAGCTAACCCAAACAGTTAACAGTTTCAAAGATTTAATGACTAATGCATTGGATAACGTCCGTGAGCGTCATTACGATTTCTTTGACTGCCTCAAAGATGAAAACATCCCATCGGTTGACATCTATAACCTCAAATCACTAAACATTTACTTTGAGGGACTGATAACCTGCCTCTTAAACAGTCTATCTGCCCTTTACACTCATCGCAATGTTGCCCTTGGTCTGGGAACCTCTGAAAAAACTAAGAAAGGACAGGCTCTACCGGACAATGAGGATTACAGTTCTGATGCAGAAGCCCAGAAATATGGAGCTTCTGAGCTTGAAAAAGCTGCGACATTTACCCGAGAAGATCGTGATGAGAAGGATTTTGAAGAACAATCCTCTGAATTAAAGGTTCCTGCAGATAAAATAAAAGCAGCTTCTGTTAAAGACAATCCTGAAGGACTGACACCAGAGCAGGTTGATAATGTGATCTTGTCTGGCTGTACCACCAGAATAAAATCAGGAACAGAAGGTCTTTCAGAAATAACCTCTCTAATTAAGAATTCCGCCGAAGAATTCAAAAATGATACCAGCAGTCTTAATGAGACCTTAAGAAAAGAAAAACACTATGTCTCCACAACCTCCGGTAATACAGTTGCAGGCATTATCTCCTTCGGTGGTAAACAGGATATTACAATGTACTGCGAGGAGTGTGGTTGTCAGCGTGACTTCAAATATCTGCATAAGAACAAGCGCATTAATGAAACTCTGACTGCGGATGGCAGTCTGCAGAATATCAGAAAGGTTCTGACTTCTGTTCAGCTTGTCAGGTGCTGCACCTGTGGAGCTCAGTATGAACTCAATCCAGCTGAATTCACTCAGGTTAGTTTTACCAGAAATTCTGCCTCCACGGTTGAGAATTCAGACAAGGCTTCGAGTGCATCCAAGACAAGTTCCGAACACGTTCAGAACATGTCAGAGACACAAACGGGACTCGTTCAGAACGCGTCTAAGACAGATAAAACCGCTAATGAATCAGCTTTAGCTGATACTCCACATTCAGATTCAGATGCAGATTCTGTAAGCAATACAGCAATAGTCCAGCGCGAACGAAAGAAGCTTTACAGACAAATCAGAAATACTCAGGACGCAGTTACCGACAACAGTCTGCCTTCAGAGAACGCTTTTATCTATAAAGACGGAAAGCTTCCTGTCATCAATCCTTTCGGTTTTAACGCCGAAGTTTTTGGTCATGCGCCTGCCTTTATAAAATCAAAACTCTCTACAGCATTATTTGCCATCTGCGGAACCCAGTTTTCCCAGCTTGGAGCTCCTAAGAACAGAATATTCTGTTACTTTGAAGGAAACGGCTTTGACCTAGGAAGAGAGCATTTAACAGGCGCAATCAACGCCTTCGCCAGAGCTTATCTGCATTCTGTTACCAAACAGATTAAAAAGGATATCCTGTGCAACTGTCCTGTCATTATCATGGATGAGAGTACATTGAGGGTAAATGAGACCGCCAGAATAAAGCAGACAGAAGGTAAAGGCATCAAATCTCAAATCTGGACTCTGAATTCCTCCTGGACTTCAGCATTACAGGCTTCCTGGTACTGTGTATCTCCATCACGCAGTGCTGATGTGGTAATTGATATACTCAAGAATAATTTAAAAAATCAGGACGGCAATGTTGTAACAAAATACCTGCTAACAGATGGCTATGCAGGATATGATGCCGGCATCAAAGAGTTAAATAAAATTGAAGGCGTATTTCTGAAGAGCTGCCGCTGTATGACTCATGGAAGACGGGGTCTGTGGAAATACTTACGCAATAACAGAATGCTTGATATATACAGCCAGCTGTTGCCTGAAAGCTCCTCTTTCTTTGATTTCAAGGATAATCTGGAGAAGTACCGCCAGACTAAAAAAGGAAAGAAACTGACTGATAACAGTGTAGCTCTGCTGATCATATTCTATCTGATAAACGCTCTGTTTGTTATTGACTCCTGTGTAGTCAGAAAGCATGACTATATCTGCACCACCGAAGAATTTAAACAGGATTTACTAAAGGCCAGAACTAAGTATTCGCGACCAATTGCAGATACTCTGTTTGATACCATCAGACTTTATATTGCCAACAATCCTAAAATTATTGTACCTAGAGTATCTAAAGAGGGTGTAATCAGATTTACTCAGAATAAACGTTATCCTGAGTCTGCAGCCCTTATTTATCTGCTCAACTATGAAACTGAGCTTAAGCGCTTCACTGAAAGTGCGGATATTGAGCTTTCAACCTCTAAAGCAGAACGCAGTCTGAAGTTAGGAATCTGCTCAAGAAAAGCATTCATGACAATTGCCTCAGAAGATGGAGGACATGCCTTCGCTGATTATCAGACCATTGTTAACACCTGTATTTTAAACAGAGTTCCTGTTCTGTCCTATATAATCTGGCTAGTTGCAAATATTAAATACCGCATGCAGCTTTTAGAACGAGAAGGTCGAGGCTGTGCTATGGGGCTGACCATGCCAAAGAAAGAAAAATTCGTTGTGACACATGCCGATGGCTCTGTGACTAAGGAGCTTATAGCCATGTATGACAAGCGTAACTTCATAGACTTTGACAAGATTGACGTTAAAGGGCTAGCTCCTTACGATTACAGAAGATACCTTGATGAGAATAATCCAAGACTCTAACTTACCTACCCAAGATTAGAGTGTTACTCTATTCCTCAAATCTCCGCTTAATCATCACTTTTTAAAGAAAAACACGTTATTCTGGCAGATCCTCAGTGTCATTTAGGCTAGAATAATTGAAACAGGTCCCCATTGATCTTAGATCAGATCCTGACCAAAAATCGAGGTACCTAATAGTTCACTGTTAC
>NZ_CACVSS010000120.1:0-4395 GCF_902756765.1 uncultured Succinivibrio sp.
GCTGCATCTCCTTCAGCCGTTGATCTGCTTTCCTATGCTGAGGTTCTATCGGATTTAGGTTATTCAGATAAGGCATACAGAATTAGAAAATATGTTGTTGACACTAAGACTGAGGAACTGTTGAAACTAAATGACAGCAATGTAACTTTAGCCTCACTGGTTTCCACCTTTATATCAAAGTCAGTAGGTGAAGACATCATTAGAAATGAACTGAAATCATCAGAGTCTTCTGCTCTTGGAATTCAGTTAATGACCTCTCTGCTAGAACGAAATGACATAAAAAGTGCCATTTACTTCAAAAAGAGAAGTTCTCTTGCAAATGTTGTTTTATCTGACAGTCAGGAGCTGATTCTTGCAGTTCGCACCAAGGACAAGGAAAAGATTAAAGACCTTCTTGAGCGTGGTGTGGGTATCCGCGAGAGTGAAAAATATGATGCTCTTGAGAAAATCTCAAAACGTCTTGAGGCTTATCAGCTTGCTAAAAACACTGTGGGTGTGTCCCCTTATAAAGATGTAAATAAAGCTTTAAGAGGTCAGATGGCTGCAAATAATCAGAGCTTATCCCGCAGCGTTATGGCAGTTATTCACTCTCAGCCATTGTGGGGACTTCAGTCTTATGCTGCCTACTACCATGCACCATATTCTCTTGGTCAGTTCGGCGTAGCAACGATTTATCAGCATTCTAAGACTCCTGATGCTATGGCAATCTCCAAGCTTAAGAGTGAAAAGAGAATCATAGGAAAAATCTCCTATGAACAGGAGAAGTATGAAGTTGCAGCATCTGCAGATCTTGCTGACGGTGCCGCAGACGACAGATTAGGTCTGAAGATTGATTATCTGTTCAAACTAGATGAGCGTTATGCCGTATCTTTATCAGGTGCTTTAAATCAGCATTCTAATGTTTCTCACATGATGACCGTGCTGGGAAAGGATAATTATGCAGAATTGCGTTTGAGTGCATCACCTTGGAACAGAGAGTATTTTGCTCTTACCTCACGCATTCACAACTATAAGACCCGTTACAACGAGAATCTGGGCTCAGGTTATGATCTTGAATTTATGGCAATGACTCCTGTATTTAATTCTGATCCTGCCTTATATGGTTATACCTCATGGCTCTACCAGAACAATAATCCTTCAGATAACGCTCTTAGAGATACAAACATTCTGAATGGTTCTTTAAATGATGCTTCTGTTCAGAGTTTAAGTTCAGAATCATTCATTTCAAAACAGTATAAACATCTAGCTATCGGTATGACTACCAGTCACGGCGATCCTGGAATTCCTGGACCTTCAGTTCCATCTCCTCGCTTCCTGTTCGATGTTTTCACCGGATACAACTTTACGGAGAAAAAGATTGATGCTGGTGCCAGTGCAGGTGTCGGAATAAGTCTGTTTAAGGCTCAGGATGAGCTGTTTATAAAGTCATCAGTACAGAGTGCTGATAGACAGGGTAACAAGTCTGTAAGCCTGACTTTCGGTTACAGTATGGTTTTTTAATCTTTGAGGAACAAGAAAAATGAGAAAACTAACTTTTATTATTTTAGCTGCAATAGTCTCTTTAACAGGATGCTCAACCTACAGGGGCTCAAACGGTATAACTGTTTCAAACGGTTCAACCTTTGCGGTAATGCCATTTGTTAATCAGTCCAATACTCCTCTTGCAGCAGAGAATGTAGGAACCATTATCTGTTCAGAGCTAAGTGCTAAGAATATCAATTATGTAGCCTTTGAATCTGCCGATGAGCCAAAAGATTTAAAGAGCATCCTAGATGACACCTATACCACCCGTAAGGCCAACGAGTGGCTTAAGAGTGTAAGCTACAACTATGTGATTTCCGGCTCTGTTGATGAGTGGAACTATAAGGCTGGTCTTGATGGAGAGCCTGTTGTCAGCGTTACCATCAGAGTCAAGGATGTAAACGGTAATGTAGTATATGAGAAGACCGGCAGCAGATCTGGCTTTGGTCGTGAGAGTCTGAACGGTGCAGGTCAGAAGGTTGTAGAGAACATTTTAGGTGATATTAACTACACCAGATAATCGCATAAGGGATTTATAAATGAACAAGAGTCTTAAGAGCCTAAGCCAACTCCTAACCAGAGGCTCAGGTCAGCCTTTAATTGTATGGGTTGAAACAGTCGTACTGGCTGCCATCTCATCAATTATCTGGATGAACTCTATCGAGATTTATTTTGATCAGAGCGGTCCTATACCTGTATTTACCGTAGCAAATACCTCTGAATTCTTCTGGCCGCTTGTCTTTGTAGTTATTGTAGCTTTGCGCTACGGTTTCTCCATGGGCTTTATTTCAGCCATTCTTTCAATTGTGCTGACAATGTCGTTCTTTAAATATCACAATATTACCGATTATTTTTCATATTATCAGGCTGTTGGCATGCTGGTAGTGAATATGATTGCAGGTGAGTTCCGTGATGTTTGGGATGAAAGACTTCATCGAAACGACCTTGATTATGCCTTTATGAAAAAGAAGCTTTCTCTGTTTACTCAAAACTATTTCATGCTTCGTTCCTCACATGATCAGTTAGAGCAGAGAATGGCGGGCCAGGTAGTAAGTCTGCGTTCAAGCATCAGCGAGCTTGAAAAACTCAATGAAAGATACCCTGTTCTAGGTGTTAAACAGTACGACAGAACAACTTCTCTTGCACCTCATGTTCTAAAGCTTCTAGCTTCCATTGTGGTGATGGAAGAGGCTGGAATATACCGAGTAGAGAAGGGCCGAATTGATCCTAAACCTCTCTCTGCAATCGGCAATATGGCAGCTCTTGATCTTAAGGATGAGATGCTCAATGACATGATCGAGAGCAGAGAACTGTTATCACCTGTAAATCTTTATGAGACTGATTCCACCTTAAAATATCAGCTTTGTATCCCTTTAGTTGATACTTCTGGTGTTATGCATGCCTGTGTTGTAGTTTCTCAGGTTAAGTTCTTTACTCTTACCTCACAGAATATTGCAATCCTGAATTTAGTAAGCGCCTATGCAGCAGACATGTTGTCTACAGGTGTGATAGCTCCTGTAATTCAGTCCTCAGAGAAGGATCTGTTCCTAAGCTATCTCAAAAAAGCTCTTGATGAGAATAAGTACCATGGTCAGAGCAGCAGTATGGTTTTCTGCAGAGGTTATACCGATGCTGCTTTAGAGTTGTTTGACAAGACGATCTCACTTCGTCGCGGTGCTGATATCTACTGGAAGCGCAGGAACAATTCAGGCGAGATCGTTCTGGTGGTGCTCCTTCCTCTAACTTCTAAACTTCAGGCCCAGCTGTACATTGACCGTGTTGACCGTCTTATGGCCAGAGAGTCCGATGGGGCAATCAAACTTGATTTCACAGGCCCTCTGGATGTGTCCGTTGACAATGAGCAGCTGATTTCAGAGCTTAAAAAGCTGGATTTAAAAGATGACGATTTTTCTTATTGTTTTAAGCCTGATTAGTGATATAAGCGCTGCTGTTTACGCTTTCTCCGATGCCGAGCTTTACAGACGTCTGCTGGTATTTGCTATGTTTCATTTTATTGCAAGTATCAGTGCCGCTTACGCCATGTATATGCTGCTCCCTAAGAATATGAGAGAGGAGCAGAGCCCTTATCTTGCAGTGGGCTTTATGTTCCTGATGTGCATATGCCTGCCTGTGGTCGGCTTTATCGGACTGTTTGTATGTGTGGTTGTGGCCATGAATCTGCCAAGAAAAAAGACAGAGGTTATGTGGGTTCATAATCCAAGGGAAGAGCTGCCATCACATCCTCGAGACATGATGTATACCAAGTTCGGTACAGGTGCGCTTCAGGATATTCTGCTAAATGCTCCTGACACGGAACGACGTGTAGAGGCTATTTCCTCAGTGTCTCATCTGCCACGTGATCAGAGAATATCCTTTTATAAGATTGCGCTTCGTGACCCTGCTGATGATGTTCGTCTTATGGCTTACTCTCAGCTTGATCCTATCGAGCAGGATATTACAGATAACATTAAGAGCCTTGAAGATTCCTTCAAGGAAAACAATTCTGCAGATATAGCCTATGATATAGCTCAGCAGTTCTGGGAAATCTGCTATCTGGGAATTGCTGATACGGTACTGGTTAAGCACTATCTTAACAACGCCAGAAAGTGGTGTCAGAAAGCTATTGAATTAGAAGATCGCGGAAACTTTGAGCTGCTTTTAGGCCGAATTCTGCTTGAGCTAAATGAAGTTGAGCCTGCAATGATTGCACTGCAGAAAGCAAAGAATGCAAAGATGCTGGATTCTCAGGTTAATACCTATCTGGCAGAATGTGCCTTCAGAATGCGAGACTATGCTTCTGTAAAAACATACCTGAGCTCTCTTTATACCTCTGAAGGCTCAAAACTTTCTCACATCAGGGAGTATTGGTTAAAT
>NZ_CACVSS010000121.1:0-4395 GCF_902756765.1 uncultured Succinivibrio sp.
CATGAGATTGATGTGCTTCTGTTCTGTTCAAGTGTGGAGGGACAGGGAGAAGTTGCAGAGGTTACCCCTTATCTGTCTTCATGGGTATATGAGAATATTGGAAAGGAGCCTGAGGATAGAGCCTCTTATGAAAAGATTCCCGTTGTAGGTGCCTTTACCAAGTTTGATGCCTGCTTTACCCGTGATATCGGTAAAGAGGCCGCCTCCCTATCTGATATTGGTAAGACCATTACCACAGCAATGGAGCGCTATGCTACCGGCTGGATTCAGAACTGGGCTCATGGTCAGGAGTTCAATCAGTTCTTCTTTGTAAGAAGACCAAATCTGCATTCAAAGAATGATGTATATGAATTCAGTTCTGAGGATGTGGAAACCGGAATTCGTCCTGAATATCAGTCTTATATCGATGCCTATAAAAAGGAAATCGTTAAAGATCCTGATATGAAATATGTATATGAGTTTAATCATTACAAACAGATGGGCAGGGCAGAGGATACACCTGTTATCTCCGAGGTACTAAAGGCCAATGATGGTGGTATTCAGTACCTTTCATCCTTCCTTAAGGATAATTTTACTGATTACAACTTTGGTAAAGAGAAATTTAATGACAGCATTAAGAGTCTGACCGCTAATTTGAGAAACCGCATCGGTAAGTATGCAAGAGAGTCTGGTGAACAGGCCTTAAGAATTGCTCATGCTAATGCATTATCCAAATTCAGGCAGTTAGCATCTTGTGATGTTGTTGCAGGAACCTTCGGTCGTTTTAGAAGCTTTATTGAAATCAATGAAGATCTTGCCCGAGAGAATTATCTTGAAAACTTCAGTGGCGGTCGCTCAAGCAATGCCTTCCGTTTCGCAAAGGCTTTAACTAAGATGCGCGAGGATAACCTTGAATCAATGCGTAACGGAGTGTTTTTTGATGTAATGCTTGCTGATATTTTAAGATATTGGGAGATTGAAAAGAAGAATGTTGAGGATTACCCTGAGGATGATCGCGAAGCATTTAATTTCTTCATTGCTGATAACGGTTCTCTGATTACTGATAAGAATGTTCTCAAGGATAAGTTCCATGAGCTGATGCAGTTTTTAACAGTAGAGCTTTCCAAAGCCTATAATGCTATGAATGTTGAGCAGGCTGTTATTGATGCAATTGACCCTTATGAGTCTCCTACCTCAAAGAAGGATGATCTGTGTGATGGGCAGTGTGCAAGAGCTTTGCAGATTATCTCTGATTTCAATACATACCTGTGTGTAGGTAAACAGGATAATTCAAATATCGAACGCATTAAAGTAAGAGGCAGAGCCGATAATGTGTCAGAAGAAGAGCCTTCACGTCCTTTGTTTAAGGAGAGCTCTGAGCACAGAAACTTCATGCCTGATGTAAAAAGAGCGAATGTGGATAATATCAGACTGCATTACTGCAATGATTATTTCAGTGTGCTTTTGAATGTTATCTGTGCAAAGAATGTAACAGCAGATAGCAAATATAATATTTCTCCAGAGCTCAATCGAGAAATCTGTGAGATTCTATCTGATATTGATAGTGTTTTTTAGAGAATTAAGATGTCTGAATTTACAGAAAAACTAATCGCCTCCATTATTAAGGAAAACAATCAGGGATACCTGATTTTAAAAAACAGCTGGTCTCTATTTGATTCTAACATTGGATTTGGGGGTAATACTCACAGCTTCAATATAACAATCAGATCTGAGAAAGGTCAGGAGATTATTGCAGAAGAGAGTATAAAGCCTGAGGACATATCTCCCTCTTCTCAGGATAAGGGCTTTAAAATCAGGCTGAGTACTCAGTCATTTAACAGTGTCTCATCTCAGGTTAACCGTTACAGCGGTAAATTTGAAACCTTTGTAAAAGAATTCACCACAGCAGACAACAAGGTAGTTGGACCTACTAGAGAGTTCTTCACCTTAACTGAAGGTGATATCTCTCTTATTCTTGAATCAGAGGAACCACAGGCTCAGTATGTTGACTCTCCTGTTCAATCTTCTCTTAATTCTACAGCTTCTGCCTCATCTGAAAACTTATTCTCTGGGGTAAATCAGGATACTCCTGTTTCGCAGAATGTTCAGCCTGCTTCTTCTCCAAAAAAGAAGGCATTCCTGATTCCACTGATTGCAGCCATTGCAGCTTTGCTTCTACTGCTAGCTGCCTTCCTCATCTGGAAGGGCTTTTTCAGCGGTGATGATGCTGTGGCTACACAGAATCCTGCTGTAACAGAGGCTCAGATTATTGAGGAGCCGATGACAGAACCTGTTTTGGAAGATGAAAGTAAGAAAGCTGACGATGAAAACAAGAATGCTGCTGATGATGGCAAGAGTTCAGAGAGTTCATCTTCAGATGAGAATAGTCAGAATGCTCCAGCTGAAGCTGTCAACCAGGAACCTCAGTCTCCTGCTGAAAATCAGGCGGCTGCACAGTCATCTGCTGAAACTCCTGCTGTTTCTGCAAACAGTACAGCTTCATCTGGCTCTCCTTCAGCCTGCACTTTAAGTTCAGAAAAGGATGAAGTGATTATAAGTAGCTGTCTGAGCACTAATCCTAAGATTGAGGTGATTTCATCCCTGTCAGAACAGTCATTAAATAACGATCGCTGTGATTTAGGCAAACGTCTTCTATCAAGTTACGGTCGAAAAGATTCTTCTGCTGCCTATATGTTTGCTAAGTATTTTGATCCAAATTCTACTGCACAAAGCAAGTGTATAAAGAAAGATAAGACTCAGGCTCTTTACTGGTATCAGAAAGCGTCTGATCTTGGTATGAATGAGGCTAATGAGGCCATAGGTAAGCTTAAGGAGTAATGGAAATGAAACTCAGATACATAACTTTAAGTGCAGTGCTTATGTCAGCTCTGTCCTGCAATACCTATGCTGATACTCCTCTTTTAATGGAGGGTAAAAAATCCATTTATCAGAGAGTTCTGACAACACCAGCCTGTGTTTTAAAGAAAAATGCTGCAGATTCTTCCGGCGATAAGGTAGCTGCTTTTTCTCGTTTCTATATTTATAAGGATGAGGGAAACTCATATCTTGTAGGACCTGATGTTTCTGGTAAGACTTCAGGTTACCTTGATAAGAGCTGTGTAGTTGATTGGAAAATGCAGACTGCACTGATGTTTACCAATCCTGCTTCAAGAAATAGGGCCCTGATTTTTAAGACAAAGGATGAGCTGCAGAAGCTTGTGGATGATTCTGATCCTAAGAGCAAGGTTTCTCCTATGATGGACAAGCTCTCAAAGAATGAGCAGATCCCTGGTGTTATATCTGTAGAGCCTGAAACCTATATTGACTACAAAAAACAGTTCTATCTGCTTCCTATTCTTGATTTTGAAGAGACTATGTTTGATGACGGTAATTATCTGCGTGAGCTTAAGATTGCCTCGGTCACCAAGAAAGAGGATAAGTCCAAGGGTAAGACCGATCTTCAGAATGAGCTGAAAACCTTTAAAGCTGCCGTTGTATTTGTAATCGATTCAAGTATATCAATGCAGCCATACATTGACAGAACCAAGGAAACCATCAGATCGATTGCCAAGCACATCAAAGAGCAGAAGCTTTCCAACAGTGTTCATTTCGGTCTTGTCTCTTTCAGATCAAGTACCAAGGCTGTACCTGAGCTTGAATATGTATCAAAGGTTTTCGTAAAACCTGGTGAGGCTACTGATGAGGAGCAGTTCAAGAAAAAGCTTGAAACTCTTAATCAGGCTACGGTTTCAAGTAAATACTTCGATGAAGATTCCTTTGCGGGTATTAATTCAGCTTTAGAGAAAATCGACTGGTCAAATTATGGCGGAAGATATGTGGTACTGATTACTGATGCAGGTGGTATCAGCGGTTCCGATAAGTTCTCTTCCACCGGTCTTGATTCAAAAGAGCTTCGTGCTGAGGCTAAGCACAAGGGTGTAGCTATTTATGCAATGCATCTTCTGACAGACTCCGGCAAGAGAAATTCAAATCATGACCGTGCTAAGAATCAGTATCAGGATCTGACTTACAACGAGACCATTCAGAAGTCTCTGTACTATCCTGTCAATGCCGGTGATGTCACCAGCTTCGGTAATAAAATCGATGAGCTTTCAAAGAACATTACCAATCAGGTAAAGCTTGCATCAATGGGTAAGGATGCTTTAGGTACTGCTCCTGATCCAAAGGATGATTCTGCTATGGCATCAGATACTGCTGCTTTAGGTTATGCAATGCAGCTTGCCTATTTAGGTGAGAAACTGGGTACAAGTGCACCTGATTTCCTTTCCGGATGGATTTCTGATCGTGATCTTGTTGCCCACGACAAGGTTACAAGTACTCCAGTGGTTCTTTTAACCAAGGATGAGCTGTCCTCTTTGAAGGATATAACCAAGAAGATTCTGGACTCTGCCAATG
>NZ_CACVSS010000122.1:0-6840 GCF_902756765.1 uncultured Succinivibrio sp.
TTCTTGGGCTTCTTGCGTCTATCACATTAAAGATAAAGGAAACAATTTTTGCTGGCATAACTTCTGAATTTAAGCCCAGATCATCAATGGCGAGCACGTTGTTAATGCTATCTCAATTTGTCCTCAGATCTGCCGCCAATAATTACCATTCCGTTGCCCTATAAATTTCCTCACCTACAGACGTAAGTCTGTCCTTCTTCAAATTTAAAAATGAAATAAAAGCCTTTTGAATCTCATTCATAAAGAGATGCTTTGTGATTGATGGATAGGAATACTAGAAGAGGTATGTACTATGCTTAGAATAGGCGTCAGGTGCCAGCTCTAAAATTCTTGCAAAAACCCGAGCTGGCACCCATCCCAGTACAGACGCCAAGGCGGTGTACTTTCTACAATATAGCATACTCTGGCTGCAGGATTTTTGAGCATCTTAAAAAAGATGGTAAAAAAGTTTTACGGCTAACTTTTCTTAAATCAGCTCGTCCGTGCTGTTCAATCTGTGGAATGTTATTGATCAAGGACGGTTTTACAGATTATGAGAAAGTTATCTATAACTACGGAAAGAATTGTGTCGAAAAATTTCAGCTGCAAAGGCTGACATGTGCTAACAGACAATGTCACGGTTCAAAAGAAATTCATGTTCTGCTAAGAGAGGATATGATTCCTCAAGAGGCTGTTGATAGTGTAACTGCAGATGAAGTTCTTAAAGCTCATAAAATATTCTACAGAATATTAGAGCTATCTCCTCAGCCAAGGAAGAAATTAACCCAGAAACATATTGAAGAGCTCTGCAGAGGTGAACCTTACCTTAGCTACTTTTTTAAGAAATACCATGGTGATAGTTTTCTGTTTGCGCGTTATATACTGGGCCGACACGCCAAAAGACTACACTCTGCTGTGAATTTACTTCGGAATATTACCCCAAATCTGCTTAGAACTCAGCATATTGTCGCTGGAAATATATCTGGTCAGGACTATCTTTCTACTGATTTTAAAGAGTTTTCCTCAAAAGATTTATCATTATCAAACATCTTACTGACCATCTGCCGGCGTGGCCTTATTTCATCCACATTACATAAGATCTCTCTACCTTATAGTGCCAGTAATATTGTTCTGCGGAAGGATATTGTCCCTCCTTAAGTTTAATTTTTAAGATTAAGGGAGTCTTATGAGCAAAAATAAATACGCAGCTAACGACAAATTTCAAAGTACCGCAGACTACAGACTGCAGGTAATAGCACCTCTGTTGCATATTAAAGCTGAAACCAAAATCGAAAAAACAGAGTTTTTTAATAAACTCAAAGCAATTTCAAGTGATTCCGGAGTATCGAAACGAACCATAAAAAGATGGCTTGCGGATTACACTGAAAAAGGTATTGCTGGATTGAATACTAAATATCCAAAGATTCGAACTGACAAGAAACTGTATATCAAGTTTGAATCTTTACTGGATGAGGCAAAGGCTATGCGTTTACAGTCTCCGACCATAAGTGTAAATGAGATTATCGCCTGCCTTGAAGGCCGTCATCCTGATCTCGCTGGAATTATAAAACGCAGTACTTTGCAGGATCATTTGAGTAAAAACGGCTATGGTCGTAATGAACTTTTAAGAAAGGCAGAGGTCTCAGGTCGAGCTTTTTTCGGAAGATACAGAAAACTCCACAAAATGAGCCAGATACAGGGGGACGTAAAAGAGCCTCCTCGTCATTGTGTTGTAAATGAAAAGGGCTTTCCGGTAACACCTTATATCCAGTTATGGATGGATAATTTCAGCCGAAAAATTCTAACCTATAAAATTGATATTTCCCAAAGGGAAGAGCTTGCCTTAAGCAGTTTCAAGCTGCTTATAGAGCTGTATGGCATTCCTGAAACCATTCTCACCGATCAGGGGTCTATATATCACGGGCAGGCCTTCAATCACTGCTGCCACTGTCTTGGCATTACACATAAACGCTCTAAACCTTATACGCCTCAATCTAAAGGTGCATTGGAGAGGGCTAACGGTACGCTTGATGCACTTCTGGATCAGATTAGGCTGATGAATGATTTAAGGTACGACAAATTCGTTGAACTTATCGCTCAATGGATTGAAGAATATAATAATCGCCCTCATTCAGCCCTTCTGTATACGGATGAGCAAGGAAAAAAGCATAAGCTTTCCCCAAATGAAGCCTTCAACAACGATAGAACCATGGTAAGAATTGCAGATTTAGAGCTGTTAACTTACGCATTTACCACACGTTCCTCAAGAAGAGTGTCCAAGGACGGAACCATCAGTTTCAAGGGAAAGCTCTACAAAATAAATGCCGGTTATGCAAAAGCAGGAGAACGAGTAACCATTGTTTACTCTTCAGTTGATGCAAAAATTGAACTGGCTGTAAAGAAAGCTCCACAGGATATCGGGGCTGACGGTAATGAATATGAATTTGTACCACTGTTTGAGCATGTTATTACTGCAGATGTAGATTTTACAGATCGAACCGCAAAAAAAGAAACTGATCTCCATCAGGAGCAAAGTTTCGAGGGAGAGTCTGTGGTAACACCGGTAGTTGAGCGTTATTACAGAGATATAGCTAAAAAGAACGGCACCTATAAGGATGAAAGCTCTTTTAAAGAGCAGCTCTCCAGGGAGCTTCTTTTTAAAAAGAAAGAATCAGAGGCACCTGCTCAGCAGTCACTCTATAAATTGTGCCAGAAGGGGGATTAAGCATGGAACTTAAAGACTTTGTATCATATTTTAAGCTTCAAAATATGCCGTTTACCAACAGAATCAGTACTGAATATCTTTACAAATCAGACAGTATTGTAGAAATTCAAAATAAACTGCAGCTGGCGGTTCAGGATAATTCCTTTGCTGTGCTGTCAGGAGAACCTGGTACAGGAAAAAGCACAGTTTTAAGAAATTTTACATCATCACTGAATCCAGAAAAATTTCTCGTGCTGTATGTTTCAATGTCAAACGCAACACCAAGATGGTTATACTCAGTTCCATTGGAAATGCTGGGAATTAAAGCTCATACATATGTTAATGATGCAAGAAGGCAGTTTCATAAAGAACTGGAGATCCAGAGGGAAACCTATCATAAGAAAGTCATTATGGTCGTAGACGAGGCGCATCTCTTTTCAATGAGTTACAAGAAATATGACCTGCTTGAGGAGATACGTTTTTTACTGAATGGTTCCCGCTATGATTCTGGTTCACCTCTGACTTTAATTCTGTCAGGTCAATCAGAAATCTGGAATATTCTCAAAACAGAAAGATGTAAGGCAATTACCCAGAGAATAATGTACGTATGCAAAACAGGCAATCTGACACAAGAACAGGTTGGGCCTTATATTGCATCTCACCTTCGCTGGGCAGGTAGTTCAGAGCCTCTTTTTTCCTCTGAAGCAGTTGAGCTGGTATCAGATCTTTCCTCAGGAATACCTCGTCTGATCAATAAAATCTGTATTCATTCTCTTAATTATGCCGCGCTAAAAAATCAGTCAGTTGTTACACCTGAACTGGTAGCTCAGGCAGCAAACAATGAGGTTATTGATATTATTTTAAAAGGCGTCAACGCCTGAACAACAGTGTCCTAGTAAATCAAATGGAGAGATGATTATGACGGTAAATGAAATAGAAAGCTCTGTTTGCCTGGAAGAAGAGTCTTTTTGGAAGGGAAAGATTGGACCTGAGATCAGTTCTGATGCCAGAACCCTTTCGTATGAACTTGAGGAGTTGAAGTCTATTCTAGACACAGCGTCATTTATAATATCTGATTACAAAATTAGGGATATGCGCTCTTTAGATCAGCATGCAAAACTGGAATATAAGCTAAATAATATGAGAAGTTATCTGGCAATAATGAGAAAACTGAAAAAGGCGCTTATCCATATAGATCTGCACGTTAAAAACTGTTTTGATGCTTCTGAATCTCTTTACAGCAGTATTATTTCAAGCCTGACAAAAGAAGAGCTGGAAAAAAATGCAGAAGTAATACAGGAAATAGTAGAAGCTCATCTATATGAGCTCGAAATAGAACGCAAGGAAAAGTTCAATTCAGCTCCAGCACTAAATGATGAAGTTCCTTTCTAAACTGACTGGACAGACCATCCTACCGTAGATAGTTCTACGGTTTTTTTTATGTTTTTAGAAACGAGGCCATAGCAACTTCTGTGGATAAAATTGGCGTCAGCAATAGATTGCATTATTGGATGAAAACATCTGTGAAGAACAGACAAAATTGGCATCAAAATTACTGACAAACTAAGCCGTCTACGACACACGTCATATTTTGCTAATTTTGTAGTAAATGATTTTAGCTTACCAGGATCATCTGCCAGTCGTTCGACCTCATTTTGAAGGTCACACATACGCCAGAATGCCCACACCTGTTTTCCCTTGAATATAGATATTAACTGGGCTGACCAAAGCCCAGTGATTGCTGATCAGATATTTTAGATCATCCTTTTTCAAACCATCAGCCTCACCAAAATGAATATCATTAAAAGTAAGTTGATATTTCAATTTACCTTGTCTGATTATTCTCTGATATTTCATTTCCTTACGGTATGAATCTTCTCTCTCCAGCAGTTCTTGCAGTCTCTGACAAAAATTTAGCTCTGAATAAGAGAATTCGTTATTAAACTGGTTAGTTGCAGCCTCTGCCATTCCATTTAAGCCTAGGTTCTTTAAGGTCTTGATAAGGTTATTCTGCTCATTTAATGTATTCATTGTTTATTCCTCTAATATTGAATTCTGATTATTTGAGTTAGCTTTAGTTGCATCTGACGTTACGGCAGGTTCATTAAACTTGGCGTTTAAATCACTAAATCCTGAGGCCCCACGCAGACAAGCGGCATTACAGTCTGCATCAATACTTGTACCAATGCTGTCAAAAAGATCTGTCTGAATAGGAAGGGCTCCATTGTGTGTGGAGGCATACTTTTCGTATTCTTTTATAATCTTTTTTAATTCGTAGGAATTAATTAAGACTGGATTACTAAGATGTAACAGCTTTTGGATTGCCTGATCGTAGATAAGCTTCTTTCTGAAGTTCCTTTTGTACAGGTTTATGATATGAATACAGGCCTTCTTGTCTTCAAACCAGTTTCCTCGATTAAGCATAAACTCACAGAACGAAGCTAGTGAAGTGCTGATAGACATTGCAGCCTCCCTGATGTCAGATTTATCCTGATAGACTAATTCTTTAGTTTTTACAGCTTTATGACTTTCAGGCATATGCTCCTTCATCGTGGACCATTCACCCTTATTTTTAACAGGATGTCTTGCCAATATATTTAGATGATTAAAGTCATATATTGTTATCTGATTTCCTTCAATATCAGCATTGACATACTGCTCAGCGTATTTCCAGGGAACTGAATAACTAGCCTCGTTTAGCTTGATGTGGTAATCCTTTCCGACTTTCAAAAAAGCATGATGTTCTATAAAATTAGGCAGAGGAGAATCTATTCTTAGGGAAGCTGGTAATTCTTTATTTCTAAAAATATTTCCTCTTGTGTCCTTAACACCGCCACCACGGTAGCTGGTGTTATTAATGTAGGTGTTCACCAGCTTGATGATTTCTCGATTACATTCATCTATGGTGAACACTCCTCTAGCGTATTCCAATCTGGTTAAAACTCGCTGTTCAACTAGCCTAACAGAATTTTCTGCTGCAGATTTCTCATTACTGCAATAAGGATTATTAGCATCAATGCCGATGCCACACCTTTTGCAAAAATATTCAAAACTGGCGTTTAGAATTCCTTCTTGTCCTTTCCCATGCTTGTTTACCAGGCAGGACTGATTGTCTATAACAAGTCTGCGAGGCAGACAGTTAAAGGAGATAAGAGCATTCCTTATTGCATCACAGGTGGTTCTGGTTGTCATATCAGGGACAAGCTGGGCATAAACATAATTAGAGGCAGCCCATACAAAAACAATTACACTACAGGCCCTTGTTTCACCTCTTGCACCTATTCTTACCTCAAATTTCGGCCCCAGCCAGTCCATTTGCAGTTCGTCTCCCATGATGTGCTCACGGTGCATGTAAACATCTGGACCTTTACGATTCTTTATGAGGGCATTGAATCTAGTCATAAAAGCCGTTCGTTTATAATATTCATGGCCAGCTTTTATGGCTTCATCAACATAATCTCTGTATAAATCCTCCTTTGTCAGATGCCTGTTATCCTCAAATCTTATAATCAGATCTTCAAAGTGAGCTGGATGCATTCTGCTGTTGTCTATTCGGTCTGCAGCAGTGCGATCTATTACGATTTCACAGGAATTACTGCCAGGCTTTTTCTCAAGATGAGATTTCACTCCATACATTAAGATCACCAGATCCTCATCAGAAGTTTTTTGCAGTTTATCTATGTCTAGAAGCCCTCCAATCTGTAGTTTTTCCTTTATTTTCTGCAAAGTTGACTTCGCGACAGGATTTCGTTTGTTTTTAATGGAGTTATATGAGTATCCAAGAGCAAAATCATTACAAATTGCCCGCAATTGTGTTATTTCCATATTTTTTCCTTGAGGCACAGAAGAACCTCCTTTATTAAAATTAAACACATGTACCATTACATGCGTAAAATATAATAAACGCATATTTGATGTATTTTTTTCAAAAACATTACCGAGGCTGAAACGAATTATTGAAAAGGAGGGGTACTGAGGTTATTCCGAATTATTGGTAAAGAGGTGTACCGAGGTTATTTAGAATTTTTCAAAAAAAATATACCGAAGTTACGGCGTATTTCTCGAAAGGAGGTGTACCGATGTTAAGCAGAATTTTTATAAATGAGGTATACCGAGGTTAGCCCGAATTTCTATACCGATGTGAACCGAATTTTGCG
>NZ_CACVSS010000123.1:0-4252 GCF_902756765.1 uncultured Succinivibrio sp.
ACAGAGTTTATCCAAAATAACCTCATCGTTTTTTGGAGAAGTCCAGACGTGTTCGTCAAAACCGTGTTCCTCTCCATCCTCATGTTCTTCCTCAGCCTCTGGCTGCATACCCTCAACCTCTTCTTCAGCTCTGAGAGAAACTTCCTTTGTAAAGGCAAAGGAGTTTAATTTGCTGAGGTTGCCCTTAAGGAAATTTTCAATCCACTCGTCGTTTTCTCCACCGTTGTAAACAAACAGATCTGATTTTTCAATTGCAATCAGATCCTTTGGTGTAGGTTCATAACTGTGAGCTTCTGCCCCTATTTTAAGAAGCATGGTTACATTTGCCTTATCCTTAGTTATGTTTTTAACAAAATCATACTGAGGAAAGTTTGTTGCGATGATGTTCAGCTCCTTTGCCATGACATTCTGAGAGCAGGTAAGAATAGCAATTCCTGATGTTAAAGCTAAAAATGATTTTAATTTATGAAAAAACATATAGACCTCGTAAAAAAATGGAATAAAAAAAAGCCCCTGGACTATTGTTTATTCCGACTTCTTTACACGGTTTGAAACTGGTGTAGCCCTGATAACTGTTTTCTTGTACAGAATAGCTGTGTATAGGAAAATACCTATAGTGAAAAGCAGAAAATTGTTATTTAAGCTTGCTCCAAGTGGAGTAGGGAACTCGTTATTAATAAGGTGCAGCGATGCACATATAACACAGTGATCTTCATGATCGCAGTGATGGGCAGCGAAACTGGTCTTATAGAAATTGAAAAAACAGCTAAAGGAAATAAAAGCAATGATAAGAAAATATGCTTTAAACTGTTTTTTACTATTAAAAAAATACATTTGAATTCCTATTCTTAAACCTGATAATTATGTCACAGATTTACTGTTAGTATATGCTTACTAGTAATAAATTTTTTCATATTTTTCTGTGAGCAAATGCTCATATAAGCATATGATTTTGTTATAGGAAAGAGGTATTGGATTAAACGGTGTAAATCAGTTATACAGCTTCGTAAATGTCCCATTTTTTAAAAGGAAAAAATAAAAATAATGATATAATTCTAAGTATTGGAATAACTCGTCCAACTTTGCATAGTTTTATAATCAAATCTTTTTGAGTATTAAGCTTTATCGGGCTGCTTTTTTTCGTAGCTCTCAACATTGGCCTAATACAGTATGTTTGTAGAAAGCGCATGTCTTCAGTAGTTATTGGAATTGATCCTGGTTCTAGGTTTACCGGATACGGAATTGTCGAGTATGTAGGTAATACACCTAACTATCTCGGTTCTGGATGTATAAAAACCGGAGACGGAGATCTGGCATCAAAACTGAAGATTATATATGACGGAGTCTATTCTCTGATTGAACAGTTTCATCCTACAGCAATGGCTGTCGAGGAAACCTTTCTATCCAAAAATGTCCAGTCTACAGTGAAGCTATCTGAGGCAAGAGCCAGTGCAATTGTAGCTGGCGCAAATCTTGGTCTAAGTGTTTTTGAATATACTCCAATGCAGATCAAACAGGCTGTTGTTGGGTATGGTTGGGCCGAGAAAGAGCAGGTCCAGTACATGGTTAAAAGAATTCTCAGATTAAGCGGCAATCCTCAGGCTGATGCTGCTGACGGTCTTGCATGTGCTCTCTGCCACTGTTTTACAAACCAGATTACAACAGCAATGGGTAAGGATGTTGCAGATACTTCCTCTATCCATGGAAGATTACAGAATAAATTCAAATGATCGGAAGTTTATCAGGAAAAGTTTTAAGAATCGATGGAGTTACAGCTCTTATCGATGTTAATGGTGTGGGCTACGAAGTAGATATGCCGGTTTCTTCATTAGGCAGTCTGAAAGTCGGTGAATCCTGCTTTGTATATACACAGCATATCGTAAGAGAAGATGCTCAAATCCTGTACGGATTTCTTTCTGTTATAGAGCGTTCTCTTTTCAGAATCCTTATAAAGGTAAATGGTGTTGGTCCTAAAATGGCATTGGCTGTGCTATCCACATTTAAAGTTGACGAGTTCATTCAGATAGTGATTTCTGAACAGTCAAAGAGTCTTGAACAGATTCCAGGTGTCGGTAAAAAAACAGCTGAAAGAATGGTGGTTGAACTTAAGGATAATCTTAAGAAATTTGCATTGCCTGGTTCTGATATCAGTATTGATTTGTCCTCAGCAACGTCTGAGCAGAGCGACAGTTTTAATGATGCTGTTGCCGCTATGACCGCCTTAGGTTATCGTGAATCAGATTCAGTAAAATATGTAAAGGCAGTGGTATCCAAAGATCGTTCTCTTTCTACTCAGCAGATTATTGTTGCTGCACTTGCTCTGATTTCAAAAGGAAAATCATAATTTATGGCACTAGATGAGAAGGGAATATTTGCAGACACTCTGACTGTGGATTCTGTTATACGTCCGGAGAAAACTCCAGAGGAGGAGCTCTCTGAGAATTTAAGAGCATCAGAGGACAGAGCCCTACGTCCTCAGTGCCTTGATGATTATATAGGTCAGACCGAGGTTAAGGAGCAGCTTTCAATTGCTCTAAAGGCTGCAAAACTAAGAGGAGATGCTCTTGACCATGTGCTGATTTTCGGTCCTCCAGGACTTGGTAAAACCACTTTATCAAATATTATTGCCAATGAACTGTCTGTTGGTATTTCTCAGACTTCAGGTCCTGCTTTGGAAAAGAAGGGGGATGCTGCAGCTCTTCTGACAAATCTTCAGCCAAGAAATGTGATTTTTATTGATGAAATTCATCGCCTTTCTCCTGTTATCGAGGAGTTTTTATATCCCGCCATGGAAGATTACATGGTTGATATCATG
Organism: uncultured Succinivibrio sp.; assembly: GCF_902756765.1. Classification (NCBI taxonomy): domain Bacteria; kingdom Pseudomonadati; phylum Pseudomonadota; class Gammaproteobacteria; order Aeromonadales; family Succinivibrionaceae; genus Succinivibrio; species uncultured Succinivibrio sp. The sequence goes on from NZ_CACVSS010000123.1 coordinate 2,816, forward strand.
ACTGGAGAAGGTCCATCTGCAAGATCAATCAAAATCAGTCTTAATCCCTTTACTCTTATAGGTGCAACTACCAGAGCTGGTACACTGACATCACCACTTAGAGCTCGTTTTGGTATAATTCTGCAGCTTAAGTTTTATGCTCCGGAAGAACTAAATATTATTATCAGAAGTTCAGCAAGAAAGCTCAATGTTGAAATTACAGAAGATGCCTCAATGGAGATTGCCTCCAGATCAAGAGGAACTCCTCGTATTGCCAACAGACTGCTGCGCAGAGTAAGAGATTATGCCCAGGTTAAGGGAAATGGTGTTATTACTCTTGAGTTAGCTAGAGCTGCACTATCAATGTTAAGAATTGACGAGGATGGATTCGATGACTTTGACAGGCAGTATTTGCGCTGTATAATCGAAGATTTTAACGGCGGTCCTGTGGGAATTGAAAGCCTGGCTGCATCCTTGGGGCATGATAGAGATACTCTGGAGAATGTGGTGGAGCCTTATATTATCCAGCAGGGCTATGTTCAGCGCTCAAGAACAGGAAGAGTTGCTACAGCTAAAGCTTATGCAAAGTTCGGACTGCAGAAAGGATCTTAATTTAATGTCAGCCAAAACATTTTCCATAAATGCCCGCGTTTATTACGAGGACACCGATGCAGGTGGGATCGTCTATTACGCCAACTATTTAAAATTCTGTGAGCGTGCCAGAACAGACTGGCTAAGAGGAATGGGGCTTTCTCAGTCTTCCATGCTTGAGGATAAAAAGGGTTTTGTTATAAAAAACATCAAGGGCAACTACATCAGTTCTGCCAGACTTGATGACATGCTAAGGATAACCTGTATTCCAACAAAAGCTCGCTTTGCAAGTTTAAAAATTTTTCAACAAGTTTATAATCAGCACGACGAACTGCTGTTTGAGTTTGAATGTAGCATTGCATTCGTTGATATGGCAAAACATAAGCCAGCAACCATGCCTAAAGAGGCAATTGAATATATCAAGCAGTTTGTTCCAGAGGATGTTTCTCATCTAGAGGTAAAAATCTAAAAATGGATACTTCAGGTTCATTATCAATTACTCACCTTATATTTAATGCAAGTCCGCTTGTACAGATCGTTATGCTGTTCCTGCTCGGATTATCTATTGCATCATGGACAATTATTTTTTCAAAATCAAATTCCTATAAGGCAGCCAGAGCAAAGGCTGATGAGTTTGAAGATAAGTTTTGGTCAGGAATTGATCTTAACAACCTTTATCAGGAATGTATCAAGAAAGGTCAGGATCTTATTGGTCTTGAGGTCATTTATTCATCCGGTTTCAAAGAGTTCGTAAGACTGATAAACTCTGGTCCTGCTGATCAGGAAGTTGTTATGGACGGAACCTATCGTCAGATGAAGGTTTCTCAGTCCCGTGAGATGGAGAATCTTGAATCTCATCTTGCTACA